>DATDLO010000337.1:0-5042 GCA_036519215.1 Oxalicibacterium sp. | reverse complement strand
CGAGCTTTCCCTGAATCGCGCTGATCTGCTTGCTTTGAGCAGACATCGCCTTCTGGAAAAAATCTTCCGTGGCAGGATCTGTCGTTTTCACCACGGCCAGCGTGCGCGCCGCGTTGACGCTGGTTCCCAGCAGCCAGCTTTGCGCCGCCTTCTGTTTTTCCAGGGATTCGTCCACCATGTGGCGGGTAGACGTATTGATGCTCTGCAGGCGCAGGATGCCATTGGCCCCCATGACCGCGACCAACAGCAGGATCAGGCCGAAACCCAAACCAAGGCGCGTACCTATTTTCATGTTTGCAATGCGCATCATTCTTCTTCTCCAAGAATTGTTATCGGTACTACAACTTCATTACGATTGCGGCAGCGTTTTCGCGACTTCCGGCAATCGCTGTACAACACAGGCAATGACATGTCATTACATGCTGCTGCTTTTTTGTGCAGGATAGAAAAGGCATCCTGCATTCAACAACGGCTGTTTACGGCCAAAGTTGACGGTGCCGCTGAAAATACATGCGGCTTTATATTCACGTCTTGACGAAACGATCAGGGAAGCCGCAAAACCGGACCTGCTCGGTTCCTTCGGCGTGCATGCCGGCTGAATCGGCATACGAGGCATGAATCACTTCAATCGATCAACGGGGAAGCCGGAGTGACGATGACAAATAGGCAGCTCCGAACTGCACCAGTGTATTTTTCAAACGCGCATGGCATCGTGAAAAATCTTCACCGGTTTTCGTAATCGCATTCGGCAATTGCATTCTGCTTCCTGCGGCACTTTATAACCGATTCATTTCTTCATGCCAATATTTCACCAACGAAATATGCGTGCTGCATGGCCTTTCCGACAACTTCATTACGCATGACCAGCTACGCATGCGAGTGCATCCTGCGATCTGTTCAACGAAAATTTTTCACACTACCGTTTTGGTAGTAAGACAGAAAAACAACAAGGTGCAATCCATGCGCTGCCTGTTATTACGCCTTGCGGCACAGTACTGCACTGCACCTACTGCTGCGCTTCGCTTTCCTCTTCTTCCGCCGGCAGGCTGATCGTGTCGCCTTCCGGAATGCCATCGCTTTGCCAGCGATCGAACTCGGCCACGATGACCTCGTGCGTCTTCTGGCTGATCTCCGGCAATGTGCCGCCGAGCATATCGGCCGCTTCCTTGAATCCCTTTTCCACGGCAGCGCGTATGGCATCCAGCCTGGATGGATCGCCACCCACCGCCATCCTTGCAAAACTGAGGATGCGTTCGGCAACCTGCTTCACGCCGAATTCGCCATCCTCGGCAATCGCTGCTTTCGCCTTGGCGATCGTCGCCGCATCGACGGTCAATTGCTGTTCGCCGCTGACGACCTTCGCCATGCTCAGACCCTGCTGCTTCACCAGCGGCACGATCAGATCGATGATGGCCTGCGCCTTGCGGCTGGATTCTTCCAGCATGCTTGCCAGATCCGGCGCCTGTGCCGTGCCGCTGCGCGGATTCGCGTAAGTCACGGGATCGGGCGACTGGCCCTGCAGCGTCACCTTGTCGGTTGCGACAGGCGCTGTCTCGTCAGTCGCAGACGCGGTGCGCGCGCTCGCGGTTGCGGGCGGCAAGGACGGCGTCGAATAATTGGAAATCGTGATGCTCATGGCTTGGGCCTTTCCTGATCGGAATAACGAGTGCATAACGCAATGGCAACATTGCACGTTGCGGCAATCCCATGATCGAAATAACGGCAGAAAACCGGAAAAGATGAGTGCGGAAAAACAGCTGGATGCGCGGATGGCAATTTCGCAATCGGTAAAATATGGCGACGGCTTGGCTTTGCAGCAACGCTCTTGCATTCCATGCAAGGAAAATATGCATCGGCCCGCATCGGCAACGGCAAAGCTGTCATACTGTCGCCTTTCCCGCCTGTCCTTATTTATGTGCGGCTTCGCCGCCATCACCGGCATCATCCGGTTCGTCTGTCCATGAGCGCTCAACCGAAAAACCTGTTCGCCCACGCCAAGCGCGCGGCCAAGCCTGCCCCTTTCCTGCCGATGTCGCGTGCGGAGATGGACAAGCTCGGCTGGGACAGTTGCGACGTCATCCTGGTGACCGGCGACGCCTACATCGATCATCCGAGTTTCGGCATGGCGTTGATCGGCCGCCTGCTGGAAACACAGGGCTACCGCGTCGGCATCATCAGCCAGCCGGACTGGCATTCGGCCGAACCGTTCCGTGCGCTCGGCAAACCGAATCTGTACTTCGGCGTCACCGCCGGCAACATGGATTCGATGATCAACCGCTATACGTCCGACCGAAAAATCCGCTCGGAAGATGCGTACACGCCGAACGGCGAACCGAACAAACGTCCCGATCGCGCGCTGACCGTCTATGCGCAGCGCGTGCGCGAAGCGTATCCGGGCGTGAACGTCGTCATCGGCAGCATCGAAGCCAGCCTGCGCCGCATCGCGCATTACGATTACTGGTCGGACAAGGTGCGCCGCTCGGTGCTGCCGGATTCGAAAGCCGACATCCTGATCTTCGGCAATGCCGAACGCGCGCTGGTCGACCTGACCCGCCGCGTTGCCGCCGGCGAACCGATCTCGAACATCCGCGACCTGCGCGGCACGGCCTTCATGGTGCCGCGCGACTGGAAACCGGACGACGACTGGGCTGAAACCGATTCCACCCGTGTCGATATGCCGGGCAAAATCGAACCGCATCCCGATCCTTACGAAATGAAGATGAAGGATGCGAGCTGCAAGACCGACGAAGCGAAAGACAACACGTCTGCCGAAACGAACGTCAAGACTATCCGCATCATGAGCCGCGAGGAACGCCGTGCCGCCGAGAAGGAAGTACGCAGCCGCACCGTCGTGCGCCTGCCGTCCTTCGACGACGTGAAGGACGATCCGGTGCTGTACGCACATGCATCGCGCGTGTTCCATCTCGAATCGAATCCGGGCAACGCGCGTGCGCTGGTGCAGGCGCACGGCGAGCGCGACGTCTGGCTCAATCCGCCGCCGCTACCATTGGCGATGGACGAGATGGACGGCGTCTACGACATGAACTATGCGCGGGCACCGCATCCGAGCTACGGCAAGGCACGCATTCCGGCATGGGACATGATCCGCTTTTCGGTCAACATCATGCGCGGCTGCTTCGGCGGCTGCACCTTCTGTTCGATCACCGAGCATGAAGGCCGCATCATCCAGAGCCGTTCCGAACCGTCCATCCTGCGCGAGATCGAAGAAATCCGCGACAAGGTGAAAGGCTTCACCGGCACCATCTCCGATCTGGGCGGACCGACCGCGAACATGTATCGCCTCGCCTGCCGCGACAAGCGCATCGAGGAATCGTGCCGACGCCTGTCGTGCGTGTTCCCCAGCATCTGCTCGAACCTGAATACCGATCACGGCAAGCTGATCCAGCTGTATCGCAAAGCGCGCGCGATTCCCGGCATCAAGAAGATCCTCGTCAGCTCCGGCCTGCGTTACGACATCGCCGTGCGTTCGCCCGAATACGTGAAGGAACTCGTCACGCACCACGTCGGCGGCCTGTTGAAGATCGCACCCGAACATTCGGAAGAAGGCCCGCTGTCGAAGATGATGAAGCCGGGCATGGGTTCGTACTACAAGTTCAAGGAACTGTTCGAAAAGTATTCGAAGGAAGCCGGCAAGGAGCAGTACCTGATTCCCTACTTCATCGCCGCACATCCGGGCACCACCGATGAAGACATGCTGAATCTCGCGATGTGGCTGAAGCAGAATAATTTCCGCCTTGACCAGGTGCAGACCTTCCTGCCGACGCCGATGGCGATGGCAACGACGATGTACCACACGCGCAAGAATCCGCTGCGCAAGATCGGCGCCGATTCCGAAACGGTGGAAACGCCGCGTCTCGGAAAAATCCGGAAACTGCACAAGGCCTTCCTGCGTTATCACGATCCGGAAAACTGGCCCGCGTTGCGCGAAGGCCTGCAACGCATGGGACGCAGCGACCTGATCGGCAGCAGCGAACATCATCTGGTACCGCGTCACGATCCGTCGCCGGCTGCCGTCGCTACCGAACGACGCCGCGAAACCCCGGGACCGAATCAACTGTCAAGGAAATTCGGCCAGAACAAACCACGCCCCGGCGCCGCCGTCATACGCACATCGGGCACACCTGGCACGCCGGGTCGCCCTGCTGCGCCGGCACGCAAAGGCACGGTCGTCGTCGCCAAGCGCGGCCGTCGCTAAAACCGGCGCAAGCCGCACCCGAATCCCGCATCGTTTCTCGCTCCAGGCGCGGCAGTTTGCCGCCGCCAACTCGCTTCCCCGTTTTCGGTTATTCTTCCGCCACTTGCCGCGCACACGTCGGCGCAGTCATGAACAGGGAGCATCCATTGAGCACAATTTTTTCGCGCCGACTCGCGTTACTGGCAGATGACAAACATCGTCATTTGCTGGGCGAAGGCCGCCGCGGCATCGAGCGCGAAACGCTGCGCGTCGACGCCAGCGGCGAACTTGCGCTGACACCGCATCCGGTCGCGCTGGGTTCTGCGCTGACCAACGAACAGATCACCACCGACTATTCCGAATCGCTGCTGGAATTCATCACGCCGGCAGAACACGACATTGCCGATGCGCTGGCCGAACTCGATCGCATCCACCGCTTCGTCAACAGCAAACTCGACGGCGAAATGCTGTGGAGCCAGTCGATGCCCTGCCGCCTGCCGAACGAGAAAACCATACCGATCGCCTGGTACGGCACTTCCGACATCGGCATGATCAAGCACGTCTACCGGCGCGGTCTGGCCGTGCGCTACGGCAAGGCCATGCAATGCATCGCCGGCCTGCATTACAACTATTCGCTGTCGGAAGATTTGTGGCGCGTGCTGAAAGCGGATGCGCAATCGACAGCCGACGACAAGACCTACCAGTCCGAAAGCTATATTGCGCTAATCCGCAATTTTCATCGCTACAGCTGGCTGCTGATGTACCTGTTCGGCGCATCGCCGGCGCTATCGGCCGACTTCCTGCGCGGCCGTTCTCACCAGCTGGAAAAATTGTCAGACGATACGCT
>DATDLO010000336.1:0-2669 GCA_036519215.1 Oxalicibacterium sp. | reverse complement strand
ATCGGAGAGGCTGTACTGACGCAACTGTCGCATGCCGCTCGGCAATTGCACTGCCACGCTCACATACTGGCCCGGCTTGAACGCCGGCAGCGCAGCACCGTCCAGCGGCACCATCGTGAACGCCTTGACCAGTTCGCTTTCCTTGCTGATCTCGGTGACACGCATGTTGAACAGTGCGCCCGGGATGATGCCGGCTTCCGCATACAGCTTGCTTTCCTCTTCGATCAGCGCCTTCGCCAGCAGGCCGTAGGCTTCGGCCCATGCCTCGATCAGTTCGGGCGTGGCTGCATCGCCCAGCACCTTCTTGATCGCGCCAAGCAGATGATGGCCGACGATCGGATAGTAGGCCGCCGTGATACCCAGCGATACGTGTTTGTGCACGATGCGCGAGATCACTGGCGCCAGCGCGGCGGCATTGTCGATGTTCGCCGCGTAGGCAAACACGGCTGAAGCAAGCGATTGCTGCTGCACGCCGCTGGCCTGGTTGCCGGCATTGAACGTGTTGCGCAGATGCGGATAGTTTTCGAACAGATCTTGGTAGAACACCTTGGTGATGGTCAGGCCATGCTCGCGAAGGACTGGAACACTGGCGTCGATGTACGGACGGGATGCTGCGGATAACATGAACACTCCTTATGTTGCATTTAAAATGCCACTTTAAGACTCCGAAAAAGACCCCGAAGGGTCTCGACACTTCACTACTTGATCTAGGCCGCGCGTCCCATCGTGAAACTGCGGTGCATTTTCACGATGTATTCGCCGGTATTGCCGTCGACAATGTCGGCCAGCGTGTATTCATCCATGGCGCTGTAAAACGCCTCGATGCCGTCACGCAGTATTGCGCGCAAGCGGCAATCGCCGGACAGCCTGCAACCGATGCCTTCGCAATCGATTGCCTCGTTGTCGCCTTCCAGCACGCGCAGTACACCGCCGATGCGCAGGCTACCGGGATCGGCAGCAAGCCGGATGCCGCCGTTGCGGCCGCGTACTGCATCGATCCAGCCCATCTTCGCCATCGTGCCGACTACCTTGACCAGATGGTTGTGCGGTACGTCGAACTGCTGCGAGACTTCGGACACCGTCACCGGCGGCGTGCGCGTTTCTTTTGCCAAATACATCAGCACGCGCAATCCGATATCTGAGAACCGGGTCAACTTCATCGGTCAGTGCCCTCCACAACGGTAACCATTCTATTAAACATGCATTTTAAAAGCAACAAATTTATTTCCGATTTGTGCCCGGCATTTCGCGGTCTGCGGCGACTTGTCATGCTGCCAATTCATGTGCAAATTGCGTCTGCAATCCACCCGGACACGCCGATTGCCGATGCTAGAATGTAGCAATATCCGCACCAAGCAAAATCATACAGGGGACATAACATGCTGATCGGCTTCATCGGACTCTTCATCGTCTACGCGATCTCGCACTATCTGATCACGATAAACCGGCGCGACCTGTTCGCGACGATACTGGTCATCGTGCTGCCGTTCCTCGGCCTCTACTATCTCGGCTGGATGTCGTTGCTGTACTGCCTGGCTGGCGCTTATCTCGGCACCAAGGCAGGTCTGAAGAAGTTGCAGCGCGCAACACGTACGCCGCGCACATCCTTCTACAAGGACGATGAAGAAGCCCAGAAGTGAACGCATAAGTGAACACGCGCCGCACCATCGCGGCGCATTCTTCCACACTTCTCCCCATCCCCGTGCACACCGGCGGCTTTTCTGCACCGTCGGTCGTCCATTCTACCCGTACCGTCTTTACGCGCGTCGCGATTCGCTAGTTTGCCAGCCAGCGCCAGCATAGCCAGGCCAGCACAATCCACACGATAACGACGAGCGCGGCGCCGATCAGGCTTTTCGGTTTTTCTCCTTGCGCCGCCATCCATTCGCTGGCGCGCTGGCGGCATTCCTCTACGACATGCGGCGGCAACAAACGGATCGCCAACCAGATCAATGCCGGTACCAGCAGTACATCGTCCAGATAGCCAAGCACCGGGATGAAGTCCGGCACCAGATCGATCGGACTCAAGGTGTACAGTACAGCCGCAATGCACAGCAGCCGTGCATGCAGCGGCGTATCCGGATGCTGGCGCGCAAACCACAGCATTACAATGTCGCGCTTCAGGCGGCGCGCCCACTCACGCAATTGCTGCCTCATCCCATCTCCCCCAAGATCAACCCGCAATTGTACCGGCCGGTGCTTATAATGGATCGTCTTGTCCCTGCATCAGGAATTCCGCCATGCCCGTTTCCCTCGACCGACTGCTGGTAGTCGGCATTTCATCCCGCGCCCTGTTCGATCTCGAAGCGGAAGAAGCCATCTTCCGCACCCAGGGGCTGGAAGCCTATCGTCAGCATCAGATCGACAACGAAAACGAAATCCTGAAACCCGGCGCCGGCTTTGCGCTGGTGCGTGCGTTGTTGAAACTGAATGAACTGACACCGGACCAACGTCTGGTCGAAGTCGTCATCATGTCGCGCAATTCGACCGAGACTTCCCTGCGCATCTTCAATTCGATCGACCACTACGGACTCGACATCACGCGCGCTGTGCTGTCCGGCGGTGCGTCGCTGGCGCCCTATCTGCGCGCCTTCAATGTCAGCCTGTTCCTTTCACTGCACGAGGATGACGTGCAGGCGGCAATCGATTCCAGCACCGCAGCAGCGCTG
>DATDLO010000335.1:0-5776 GCA_036519215.1 Oxalicibacterium sp. | reverse complement strand
CCAACTCGGGAAAGGCAATCAGCGCGGCGCCGGCATCGGCCGCCTGCCTTGCCAGCGCGATCGTCTGCTGCGCATTGAACAGCGGATCGGCCACCTTGCAACGCGGCACGCCGACCGAGACGCGCGCGAATCCGTGCGCATACAGATTGAAGAAATTGCCTTTCATGTTTTCCTTGTTCTGACGTCGTTCCCTGCGGCCACTGCAACACAAGCTGCCCCATCGCGCTGCATTCGAGGGCAGTTTTTCCAGTCATACTGCGAAGTCGTATTGTAGTAGCAGTTCGCCTTGCAAGGCGGTCGTGCATGGCAATGGCGTTTTTTGCGTAGAATCAACGGACACTCGTCGTCGCAAAGCAATCGCCATATTCGAAATGTCTCACCCCTCTTCAGCCATTCACCAACCGTTGCATGGATAGCGCACAATCCGCCGAACAACCCGCATATCGCCCTCGCATCGTTTCGTCGCTGTCGGAAATCGGCCAGCCGGCCTGGGATGCGCTGCTTGCACTGCAGGATGACGCCACGCCGTTCCTGTCCTACGCCTTCCTCGATGCGCTGCATGAAAGCGGCAGCGCATCGGCACGCAGCGGCTGGCAACCGCAATACCTGACATTGTGGCGAAATGCAGATGGCGAGGAACAACTGGAAGCGGCACTGCCGCTGTATGCGAAAAGCCACTCCTACGGCGAATACGTCTTCGACTGGGCCTGGGCCGATGCCTATCGCCGCAACGGCCTCGACTATTATCCCAAGCTGCTGTCGGCCGTCCCGTTCACACCGGTCACCGGCAGCCGCCTGCTGGCGCGCGATGCTGAATCGCGGGCAGCGCTGGTTGCTGCCTTGTGTGCGATCCAGCAAGGCAACGATTTCTCGTCGACGCACATCCTGTATCCGCCGCAGCAGGAAGCCGGGCAACTGCACGAAGCCGGATTCCTGCTGCGCAGCGGCGTGCAGTTCCACTGGCTCAATGACGACTATCGCAACTTCGACGATTTTCTCGACACGCTGGAACGCAAGAAGCGCAAGAACATCCGCGCCGAACGCCGCAAGGTGCAGGAAGCCGGCGTGACGTTTCGCCACATAGGCGGCCGCGATGCGAGCGAAGGCGACTGGCGTTTCTTCAAGCGCTGCTACGACCATACCTACGCCGCCCATCATTCGACGCCCTACCTGAATCTGGATTTCTTCCTGCGCATCGGCGCAACGATGCCGGACAACCTGCTGCTGATCGTCGCCGAACGCGACGGTCAGCCGATCGCGTCGTCGCTGGTCGTGCATGACGACAAAACGCTGTACGGCCGCTACTGGGGCGCGCTGGCGCATGTCGACTGCCTGCATTTCGAAACTGCCTATTACCAGCCGCTGGAATTCTGCATCGCGCACGGCATCGCCTGTTTCGAAGGCGGAGCGCAAGGTGAACACAAGATAGCGCGCGGCTTCCTGCCGCAAAAGACATGGTCGGCGCACTGGCTTGCGCATCCCGGCTTCTCGCACGCGGTGGAAGAATTCCTGCAGCAGGAAAGCAGCGGCATCGCCGATTACATCGACGAGTTGAACGAACACAATCCGTTCCGGACGTAGATGCGTCCGAGAATGTCCGACACACTGTAGCCGCTGTGCAATTACCCAGAACATGGGGCTTGCCAGTCTACGAACGTCAGTGCATGCTAACGTCCACGATGACCTCGACCGTTACCCCTCTGCAGCCGATCCATGACCGTCCGACGCGGATCGGACGATTTTCCATCAAGCACGAACTGGGACGCGGCTCCATCGGCGTCGTCTACCTGGCGCACGATCCGGTCATCGATCGCGACGTCGCGCTCAAGACCTTCCGCAACCGGATGCCGCTGGCGGAGAAAAAGCAGTACGAACAACAGTTCATCAACGAAGCACGCGCCGCCGGCCGCCTGGCGCATTCCAACATCGTCACGATCTACGAAGCTTCCAGCGAAGGCGACTGGACCTACATCGCGATGGAATACCTGCCCGGCCGCGAGCTGAGCAAAACGATGACCGCGCATCGCTTCTCGCCGGACGATGTCGCCTCGATCTCGTGGAAGATCGCCGATGCGCTGGAACACGCGCACCGCAACGGCGTCATCCACCGCGATATCAAACCCGCCAACATTTTTCTCGTGACCGACCACCAGCCGAAGATCGTCGACTTCGGCATCGCGCGTGCGCCCAACCGCATACCCGATGCCCACGGGATGGAAGAGCCGTTCACGCTGTTCCACGACAACCTGCTCGGCACGCCCAACTACATGTCGCCGGAACAGGCGCTCGGCCATGCAGTCGACGCTCGTACCGACGTCTATTCGCTGGGTGCCGTCATGTACGAGATGCTGACCTTCCGCAAGCCCTTCCATGCAGCCGACACCGACAAATTGCTGCAGCAGATCGCCTTCAAGGCGGCACCGGAACCGCACATGGTCGAGGGCGGCGTGCCGCTGTGGCTGTCGCGCATCGTCGTCAAGGCGATGAGCAAGAAACCGGAAAAGCGTTACCAGACAGCGGAAGAAATGTCGCTCGACATCAAGCGGCACCTGACTCGCACGCGCCGCGAACACGAACGCATGCCGAAACAGGAACTGGCCGAGCAGCCGGCAAACGCACCGGACTTCCACAAGTCGCGGCTTTTCTGGCCGATCTGCAGCGTTCTCGTCGCCGGGGCCATCGCCGCCTATACGCTGCTGCGCTGACGGCTGGAACGCTGACGGCAAAAATTTCCGTACTTCGATACAATGCACGGGCCGGCCGCACCCGCGGCCAGCTCCTCACCGCAATGTATCCCTCCCCATGAACCCTGCCGACATCCTGACCGCCATTGCCGTCGTCGGCATCTGGGGACTCAACTTCGTCGTCATCAAGGTCGGCCTGCAGGATTTGCCGCCGATTCTCTTCACCGCGCTGCGTTTCCTGTTCGCTGCATTCCCGCTGGTCTTTTTCGTGCGGCGGCCGACGATTCCATGGACGCTGCTGGCCGGCTACGGCCTGTTCCAGTTCGCCGTGCAATTCACGCTGCTGTTTTCCGGCATGAAACTGGGACTGTCGGCAGGACTGGCTTCGCTGGTCATCCAGTTGCAAGCCTTCTTCACGATCGGCCTGGCGATTCTTCTGCTGGGCGAACGCCCGCGTGCAACGCAATGGATAGGTGCGCTGATCGCACTGGCCGGCATGCTGTTGGTGGCCATGCATCTGGAAGGCCATGCGACAGTACTCGGTTTCCTGCTGGTGATTGCCGGCGGCCTGTCGTGGGCGATGGCAAACATCCTGACGAAAAAGATGCGCGACGTACGCCCGGTTCCCCTGGTCGTCTGGGGTTCGCTGCTGGCGACGCCGCCGCTGCTGTGCGCATCGCTGCTGATCGAAGGACCGGCGGTGTGGATGCAGACGCTGCACCATGCCGGCTGGCCGTCGGTCGGTGCGGTCCTGTTCCAGTCCTACCCGAACACCATCCTCGGCTTCGGCGTCTGGTCGATCCTGATGCGCAAATATCCGACCGCAACCATCGTACCCTTCACGCTGCTGGTGCCGGTATTCGGCATGCTGAGCGCAACGCTGTTGCTGGACGAACCGCTGCAATGGTGGAAGATCGTCGCCGGCGTGCTGGTACTCGGCGGGCTGGCTTTCAACCAGTTCGGCGGACGTCTGCTGCGGCTCGTCCGATAGCCTGAAAATCGGTCCTCATCCTCAACGGACGGTCATCCTCGAAACCATAAAAAAAAGCGCACCGAAGTGCGCTTTTCTATTGCCGCGGAGAACTGCAGGCAAATCAGGCCTTGGCCTGTTTCTTGTAGTTTTCGACGCCGGTCAGGATCTCTGCCTTGGCTTCTTCCGGGCCGCCCCAGCCTTCGACCTTGACCCACTTGCCTTTTTCCAGATCCTTATAGTGTTCGAAGAAGTGCTGGATCTGCTGCAGGCGCAGATCGTTGATGTCTTCCGGTTTCTGCCAGTGCGTGTAGATCGGCAGAATCTTGTCCACCGGCACTGCCAGCAGCTTCGCATCGCCACCGGCTTCGTCACTCATCTTCAGCACGCCGATCACACGGCAGCGCACCACCACGCCCGGGTGCAGCGGAAACGGCGTGATCACCAGCACATCGACCGGGTCGCCGTCGTCGGCGATGGTCTGTGGGATATAGCCATAGTTGCACGGATAGTGCATGGCAGTGCTCATGAAGCGATCGACGAAGATCGCGCCGCTTTCCTTGTCGACCTCGTACTTGACCGGGTCGGCATTCATCGGGATTTCGATGATGACGTTGAAATCGTTCGGCAGATCCTTGCCGGCCGGGACATTGTTCAGACTCATGGTGTGTTCTCGAAAGTGGAGGAGAAATGGGGAAGATGCTGCGAACCCGTGATTATAGCGATTTTCCCGTTTGCCCCGTCGGCAACCCTGCCGCCGCCCGCCGTCCGTTCATGTAACGGATGGGCAATGCGGCAGAAAGAAAATCCGGAAGAAAACCGGAGCGAGAAAATTACAGCGCCGTTAAATTACAACGCTGTTGCTACCGCGCACTGGCGGTAATGGGAAGCCGCCTGTTCAGGCTGGTTCAATGCTTCGTGCATCTGCGCCAGCTTCAGGTGAATTTCCTGCAGCATGCGTGGATGGGTTGCATCGGACAGCGCCTGCTCCAGATGACGCTGCGCCTTGCCCCACAGATGCTGGCGCAGGCATAACGTACCCAGTGTCAGTTCCAACTCAGGATCGCCCGGATGCTTGCGGTTCCAGTCTTCGCAGCGCTCGATCTGCGCCAACAGTGCCGGCGCGCCTTCCTGCGCGGCAGCCGCACGGTACGGTTTCAGCAAACGCTCGTCCCATTCGGCTTCCAACGCTTTCTCGATGACCGCACGCGCATCGTCGTGCAGTCCGCAGCGATTGAATGCCTGTGCGCCATGCAGGGCGACATAAGGCTGGATGCGATCTTCGGCGGGAATGCTCCACCAGACGTTGCGCGTCGATTCGGCATCGTTGGCCGGATTCTGCAGCAGATCCTGATAAGCCAGCTCGCGCAAGCGGGTCGACAGCGCCGGATGCAGGGCGCGATTCTTGTCCAGCGAGCGCACCAGCCGCAGCACCTCCGGCCAGTTGCCGGCACGCTGGTTGGCCTTCAGCGCCATCCGCAACGCATGGATATGGCGCGTACCGTTGGCGTTGAGTTCCTTGACGACATCCAGCGCCTGTTCCGGCTGGCGCTCATCCACCAGCAATTCGATCGCCGTCATCAGGCGTGCCGTCTTCAGGCCCTGTTCATCGTCAACCGTCGCCAGCCAGGTATCGCGCCGGTCGGTCTGCTGCATCCGGTGTGCCGCACGAGCCGCAATCAGTGCGGCCAGGCCGGCGTTGTCCGGCGATTCGGCCGCGCGCGTGGCAGCTTTTTCCGCATGGCCGAAACGGCCTTCGAAAAAAGACTTCAGCGCATCGCGCAACGCCTCGTTGCCCTTGCGCTCAAGCTTCTCGCGTCGATAGGCGGCAACGCGCCCCGGCATCGCCTGTGCAACGCGCACCGTCTTCAGTACTGCATAGACGGCAATGAACAGCAGAATCGTCAGCAGAATGAAGAAATTGAGCGACAGATCGATGCGGTACGGAGGATAGAAAAATACCACGTTGCCGACATTGAAATGCGCCGCCACAGCCAGGCCGATGGCAGCGGCAAACAGTATCAGGATCCAGAGGAAGAAACGCATATCGGTCAGCTACGGTCGGCGGTCAAGGGACAAAGAGGACGCAAGAACAGTCTCAAGGCTTGGCCTTGTAATTGCG
>DATDLO010000334.1:0-10167 GCA_036519215.1 Oxalicibacterium sp. | reverse complement strand
TTGCGGTTGCTGCGTGCCAGCCGGCGTCTGCGCCGACACGGCGGCGGCAGCGGCAAGCCCGATGACAACGGTCATCATCCTCATGGCAATGTGCATGTCTGCTCCTTTTTGCATCGGTCCCCTTGCGCGTTATTTTGCTTTATTTATGTCGGTACCCGACTTTCGACGACATCAGATATCGACCGGATCTACTTCCAGCGACCAGCGCACGCGCGTCCTGATCTCGCGCAGCGCGGCAATCCAGGTTTTCAGGAATGCCTGCAGCGCCGGCCGCGACGTGCATTCGATCAGCAACTGCGCGCGATCCATGTTGGCGACGCGCGTCATCGTCATCGGCACCGGATCGTTGAACGTGATGCCGTCATGCTCGACGCAGCCCGCTGCCTGACGCAGGAAATCCAGCGCCGTCTGCAACTCCTTCGCTTCTGCCCGCAGCAATGCCTGGTAGATGAATGGCGGAAAACTCGCCTGCTGCCGTTCCTCCAGCAGCAGGCCGGCAAAACTGTCGTAATCGTGGCGCCGCAATGCATCGTACAGCGGATGCTGCCGGTAACGCGTCTGGATCAGCACCTCGCTGGCATTGCCGCCTTCCTTTTGCGCGGCACGGCCGGCGCGGCCGGCGACCTGCATCAGCTGCGCGAACAATCTTTCGCCGGCACGATAGTCGTGCGAGAACAGCGCGGTATCCGGATTCAGGACGCCGACCAGCGTCAGGTTGCGGAAGTCGTGTCCCTTGGCCACCATCTGCGTGCCGATCAGGATGTCGACGTCGCCGCGATGGACTGCATCGAAGGCCTGCTGTGCGCTGCCCTTCAGCCGCGTCGAATCGGCATCGATACGCAACACGCGTGCTGCCGGGAACAATTCCCGCAGCGTTTCCTCGATGCGTTGCGTCCCGCGGCCCAGCGGCTGCAGGTCGACGTTGCCGCAATCGGGGCACGAACGCGGAATGCGCTGCTCCCAGCCGCAATGATGACAGCGCAGCAGGCGATCGCGCTTGTGCAGCACGAGAAAGGCGCTGCAGCGCGCGCAATTGCTGATCCAGCCGCAGGAGTCGCAGGCGATGACAGGTGCATAGCCGCGCCGGTTCAGGAACAACAGCGACTGTTCGCCGCAATCCAGCCGCCGCTTCAGCGCCGTCAACAACGTTTCACTCAGCCCGTCCGTGACCTGTTCGCGCGGCGCACGGCGCTCCAGATCGATCAGACCGATCTTCGGCAGCACCGCATCCTGCACCGCGCGTTCGCGCAATTCCAGCTTGCGGTATCGATCCGACTGCGTGTGGTACCACGTCTCCAGCGATGGCGTGGCCGAACCCAGCACAACTGGAATATCCAGCTGATGCGCACGCCAGACCGCCAGATCGCGCGCCGAATAGCGCAAGCCTTCCTGCTGCTTGTATGAGGAATCGTGCTCTTCGTCGACGATGATCAGTTTCAGTTGCGGCATCGACGCCAGGATCGCCAGCCGCGTTCCCAACACGATGCGCGCGCGGCCCGTATGCGCCGCCAGCCAGTGCAGCAAGCGCTCGCCTTCGGCCAGGCCACTGTGCAATGTAGCGACGGCCACGCCGGGGAAACGCGCACTTACGTTCGCTTCGAGTTGCGGGGTCAGGTTGATTTCCGGCACCAGGATCAGGATCTGCGCCGCATCGTCATCGGCAAGCAGGCGCGCAGCGGCATGCAAATAGACCTCGGTCTTGCCGCTGCCGGTCACACCGTACAGCAGCACCGGCAGGAATCCCTGCACGCCGGCAATCGCGTCGACTGCGGCCTGCTGCTCCGCATTCAGCGCCGGCGCTGCAACAGGCGACGCATCGTGATCGACCGTCTGTTTCGCCAGCTTCTTCAGCGCGCGATCCAGCGATACGGTCTTCTCCACCCGCAGGTTTTTCGGCAGGGCCGGCAGCGCCACTTCGCCGAGTGGACGCTGGTAATAGTCTGCGGCGAATTCGCATAGCGCAATCCAGCGCGGCAGCAACGGCGTCAATTGCGCGCGCACCGCGATCACCTGCCGCAGCTTGTCTGCCGGGACATCGCTGCTTTGCTCGATACCCACGATCAGGCCGACCGCTTCGCGCCTGCCAAAGGGCACCAGCACCAGTTGGCCGATCTGCGGCATGGCTTCGTCGCCGGTCGCTGCCCACCGGTAGTCGAAACGCTGGTCCAGCGGCGTATCGAGGACGACTTTCAGGATGCAGTGTTTCACGAACTTAAGGTGATGGTTGAAGAAATGATCTAACTACCCGATTCATAAGTGCTTTTTCGACTCTTCCACAACCGCTGTGGATAACTTTGTGCATAACAGGCTCTTGACAGACGGCAAGCACAACACCGGCGCGGGTTTCGATAAAATGCCCAAAAGCCATGCAAATAAAAATTCTTTTAAAAACAACGACTTGAAAAACACTATCGCAGAAGCCGAAATCATTCGTCAAAAAATCGATGTTGCTTTGCAATATCCGGTTTTATGTGAATAAGTCCCTGCGGGAAGCACCCGGGTCGCCTCCAAATTGCCATCCGCCGGATTTTGCCGGCAAATCCGCGAACTTGACGCAAGCTTGCAAAAAGTTTCCCGCAATACATCGTTTCTGTTTATCGCCTGCAGATCAACTTCAAGCCTTTCTTCAAAAAGCACGCTAAATATCGGTTTTCAAACTGTTTTCCAAGCTATCCACACACACTGTGGATAACTCTGTGGAAAAATTGTCTGGAACACGGTTTTCGCCAGGAAATGCGTGGTCTTCGCTGCATTGCCTGTTTTGGATGCAAAAATAAATCCCTTGCAAATCAATGGCTTGGCATCAGCCCGCCAAAGAGGATTCAAAAGATGGATGGCAATTGTTCTCGTTACTGCCATGCACCGTTTTGTGAATAAGCTTTTTAATTTGTATTGCGGATACACCTTTATCCGGCAGGAAATCTTTCCGGAAAGGAGGTACGGAAAATTGCCCCGAAGCACCACATCTCCGACTTCAAGTGAATTATCAGCATGCGCGCTAAGCTCCCGATTCTAAAGTTCTTTTTCAGCTATCCACAAAACATGTGGATAACTTTGTGGGTAACCTTTAAAAACGATGCAAAGCCCTAGATTTCATGCGGGTTTCAATAAAATGCCAAAACAAAAAGCAGAAAAATTATTCAATTAAATCAATAAGTTGCAAAAGCGGCGTTGTCAGAAAAATGGAGTGGCATGTAGGCATTCATGCAAGGTCACACCATTTCACATTCTGTGCATAAGCGCAAGAAACGGGGCCTGGTCGCGCCCCGTTTTGGCAAAATCAATTCACGCCATTACCGGTAACAGGCACAAAGTAAGTGCATGCTCCGCGACACGCCTTAAGCGTGCAGCGGACGACTCAGCTCATGGACGGCATCCACCAGCACGGAAACGGCTTCCGGCGGCGTGAACTGCGAAATGCCGTGCCCCAAGTTGAATACATGGCCGGAATCCTGGTTGTGCTTGCCGAAGGAATCGAGCACGCGCGCCACCTCGGCGCGGATCTGTTCCGGCTGGGCGAACAAGATGGCCGGGTCCAGATTGCCCTGCAACGCAACGCGATCGCCAATCTTGGCTCGCGCGGCGCCCAGGTTGACGGTCCAGTCCAGACCGACGGCATCGGTGCCGATATCGGCGATCTGCTTCAGCCACAGGCCGCCGCCTTTGGTGAAAACGATGCTGGGCACCGGCACGCCGTCCTTTTCGGTCTTCAGCCGGCGCACAACCTCGCGCATGTAATGCAGCGAGAATGCCTGATAGGCGCCATCGGCCAGTGCGCCGCCCCAGGTATCGAAGATCATCACGGCTTGCGCGCCGGCATCGATCTGCGCATTCAGATAGGCAGCGACCGCCACCGCATTCGTCTGCAGGATGTGGTGCATCAGGTCAGGCCGGTTGTACAGCATCGACTTGACCGTGCGGAAATCGTCGGAGCCGCCGCCTTCGACCATGTAGCAGGCCAGCGTCCATGGACTGCCGGAAAAACCGATCAGCGGTACGCGCCCGTTCAGCGCGGTGCGGATTTGCGTGACGGCGTCGAATACGTACTGCAGCTCGCCCGCCTCCGGCACCTTCAATGCCTGCACGCCTTTTTCATCGCGCAACGGGCGCTCGAACTTCGGCCCTTCGCCTTCGATGAAATACAAACCCAGGCCCATCGCATCCGGCACGGTCAGGATGTCCGAGAACAGGATCGCCGCATCCAGATCGTAGCGATCCAGCGGCTGCAGCGTCACCTCGGTCGCGAAATCCGGGTTCTTTGCCAGACCGAGAAAGGAACCGGCGCGCGCACGCGTGGCGCGGTATTCCGGCAGATAACGACCGGCCTGGCGCATCAGCCACAGCGGCGTGTAGTCAGTCGGTTGGCGCAACAGCGCACGCAGGAAGGTATCGTTCTTGAGCGGGGCGAATGGTGTAGGCATCAGACTGAACGTACGCAGAAAATGGGGCAATCATTATCGCCCAAAGCAGAGGTATCGCATCCTCGGGCGACAACTTCATGCAAAAAAATTCGTCATTGCTTCCCGTCTGACAAGCCGCGCACGTCTCCGGAAATCTTGCGTCCATGCTCCTCGTCCGCCAGCGCGCGAATATAGCGGGCGAAATCTTCGTCCTCACCGCTCAGCAGATGCGGAAGCTGGTAATAGAAATCGTCGCGGCGGCACCATTCGCGCATGAAATCGTCCCATGAGTGCCAGCGCCGCAACGGCAAGCCGCGCATATCCGGTTCGTACGACACGATGTAGGCGCGCTCGAACAGGGCAATCAGCATCTCGAAGATGATCAGCTTGCGTTCCTTCTGCTCGTCTGTCAGGTCCATTCGCGAAACGGCACTGCGCAATTGCAGATCGGGATTGTCCAGCACGATTTTCAGGAAATCGTTATAGGCATCCTGCAACAGCTGATACGCCTCTTCCTCTTCCGAATCCCGTTCCTTCCGCTGCTCGAACAGAAACAGGAAAATGGCGAACGGTAGCGCAATGACCGTGACGACGAAGCTGGCGGTTTCCCAGAACGACGGATCGAATAGAAAGAACATGGCGGCCGCGGAAAAAGGTGGATGGATAGAGTGTACCCCTTCATATCCGCCCGCTTACAATATCCGAAAGAACTCCGGACAGGCTCCCGATGCAACAGCAACTGCAGTGCGACCTTCTCATCGTGGGCGGCGGCATCAACGGCGCCGGCATTGCGCGCGATGCCGCCGGACGCGGACTTTCGGTCGTGCTGTGCGAAAAGGACGATCTCGCTTCGCACACCTCGTCCGCTTCCACCAAGCTGATCCACGGCGGCCTGCGCTATCTGGAACAATTCGATTTCGGCCTGGTGCGCAAGGCGTTGATCGAACGCGAAATCCTGCTGCGCAGCGCGCCGCACATCATGCGTCCGCTGCGCTTCGTGATGCCGCATGACGTGGGACAACGCCCTGCATGGATGATCCGTGCTGGCATGTTCCTCTACGACCATCTCGCCAGACGCGAACTATTGCCCGGCTCCGAAACACTCGACCTGCGCACGCACGCGACCGGTACGCCGCTGAAAAAAAACTTCACGAAAGGTTTTGCCTATTCCGACGGTTGGGTCGACGATGCGCGGCTGGTCGTGCTGAATGCGCTCGATGCCGCCGAACATGGCGCAACGATCCTGACACGCACCTGCTGCGACAGCATCAAGCGGCATGACGATCATTGGCAAGCTACGTTGCGCAAGAATGACGGCAGCATCGTCGACGTGCAAGCACGTACGCTGGTCAACGCAACCGGTCCATGGGCCGCCAGCTTCTTGCACGATACGGTGCACGGTCGCGCCGGCCGCAAGCTGCGGCTGATCAAGGGCAGCCACATCGTCGTGCGCAAACTGTTCGATCATGCCTACGCCTACATCTTCCAGCATCCGGACGGCCGCATCGTGTTTGCGATTCCGTACGAACACGATTACACGCTGATCGGCACCACCGACATCGATTACCACGGCGATACTGACCGGGTAACCATCGACGCAGAAGAAATCGATTATCTCTGCTCGCTCGCCAACCGCTATTTCGCCCAGCCCGTTTCCGCCAGCGACGTCGTCTGGTCGTATTCCGGCGTACGTCCGCTGGTCGAAAATGTCGATGACGACGACAACGAACGCGCCTCCGATGTCACGCGCGACTACAAGCTCGCGGTGGATACCGACGCCGCACCGGTGCTGACCGTCTTCGGCGGCAAGATCACGACCTTCCGCAAGCTGGCGGAAGAAGCCGTCGATCAGCTTGCCCCGCTACTCGGCAATCGCCACGGCACCTGGACCGCCAACGCTTGCCTGCCCGGCGGCGATATCTTCGGCAGCGAACCGGATAATCGCGCAGTAAAAGAATTCGCGTCTTTCGTGCGCGATATGCAACAACGCTACGCTTGGCTGCCGCCCACGGTGGTCGCGCGATACGCGCATGCATACGGCACGCGCATTGCGCTGCTGATAGGCGAACGTCGATCGCTGCCGGAAATGGGAGAGGAAATTACACCCGGCCTGTTCACTGCGGAAGTCGATTACCTGAAGCGCTGCGAATGGGCCGTAGACGACGAAGATATCCTGTGGCGCCGCACCAAATGCGGGCTGCACGCAAAGGGCGCAACGCGGCATAATGTCGCCCGACATGGAAACAGTACTTGAATTGAATCAAAGGAAAATCGCCGATTTCGTACACGATGTCATTCGTACACGTGATCCGGATCTGGCAGCGCACCTGGTGCGGCTCGACGAACACGCCGGGCGGTTCGCCCGCTGTATCGGCATTGCCTCCGAAGAAGCAAACCTGATCGCACTTGCAGCCGGCATGCACGACGTCGGCAAACTGGGCGTCGATACCCGCATCCTGCACAAACCCGCAAAACTGACGGAAGCCGAATTCTCGATCATCCGCGAACATCCGGCTATCGGCTACCGGCTGGTCGATCCGCTGGAACTACATCATCACATCACCGACAGCGTGTTGCATCACCACGAAAACTACGATGGCAGCGGCTATCCGCACGGCCTGTCCGGCGCGTCCATTCCGCTGGCGGCGCGCATCGTGCGTATTTGTGATTCCTATGACGCCATGACCGCAGACCGGCCTTATCATCGCGGCAAATCACCGGCCGAAGCGCTGGCGATCCTGCAACAGGACCGGCATTGCTACGATCCCGAACTGCTGCAGGCCTTTCTTGCGATGATGCGTGAAAGCGTTTAACCCCTGGCTGTATTACATCGGCGAATAAAAAAAGCGGACCATCGGTCCGCTTTTCTTTTCCCGCAAACAGATTACGCCGCCTTCTGCTCCAGCACCTGCATATTGCCCGCCACGCCGTCGATGGCGATCTTGCGCGGTTTCAATGCTTCCGGCACTTCACGTACCAGCTCGATGTTCAGCAAACCGTTATCCAATTTCGCACCGACGACACGCACATGGTCGGCCAGACGGAAGGTGTGCTCGAAGTTGCGCGTGGCGATGCCGCGGTGCAGGAAATTGCGCTGCGCTTCGTCGCGCTGCTTGCGGCCGGTGATCTTCAACGCATCGCGTTCGGTTTCGATATCGATCTCGGAACGATCGAAGCCGGCGACGGCCATCGTGATCTGATATTTGTCTTCGCCTACCAGTTCGATGTTGTACGGCGGATAGCTGGGCTGCGCGTCGGTGCGTAGCGCATCGTCGAATAGGTTTGCCAGACGGTCAAAGCCGATTGCCGAACGGTACAGCGGGGTAAAGTCAAAAGTAGTACGCATGGTTATATCCTTTCAAGAATTCAAGCGATAAGGTTGGGCGGACCTCGATCGAGCATCCGCTGACTGGGATATAGGGGATCGTCCAAACCATTTCAAGATCTTGAAAAATCGCATCCCCATCCCTATAGGCAGCATAAAAATCGCCAGCCCTTTTGCCTGAAACGCCCGGCCCTGCTCGCTCTGCTTCATCTTTCTTTACATAAAATCTATTGCAATCGCCCCCTGGATCGCCGACAATCCAAATGAGAATAGTTTTTATTTACCGGTGCAACTGCATCGGGCGAAACGGGCGCGGGAATGGAAACATCGGCCAATCAAAGACGAGCCTATTGGCTGAAGACACTGCATCAGTGGCACTGGATCAGTTCGGCGCTGTGCCTGCTGGGCATGCTGCTGTTCGCCGCGACCGGCTTCACGCTCAATCATGCGGGACAGATCGAAGCGCATCCGGTCGTGACGTCGAAGAAAGCCACGCTGCCGGCCGACCTGCAGGCGCAACTGTCGAAATTCAACGCATCCGACGAAGACGACAAGGCAAACGATCCGCTGCCGCCAGCATTGCAGCAATGGGCCGAATCGGCGCTGGCGATCGACGTCGGCGCGCGCGAGGCGGAATGGTCGCCGGAAGAAGTCTATGTGGCGATGCCGCGCCCCGGCGGCGATGCCTGGCTGCGCATCGATCGCAGCAACGGCGAAGTGGAATACGAACTGACCGATCGCGGCTGGATTTCCTACCTGAACGATTTGCACAAGGGCCGCAATACCGGCACTGCATGGAGCTGGTTCATCGACCTCTTTGCGCTTTCCTGCCTGATCTTCTCGATCACCGGCCTGTTCATATTGAAGATGCATGCAGCCAACCGGCCGACGACATGGCCGATCGTCGGATTGGGCGTGCTGATTCCGCTGCTGCTGGCCATCCTGTTCATTCACTGACCACTATCTGGAATTTTTCTATGCAGATCCGTTATTCCTTCATGCTGGGCGCCGCACTGACGACCCCGGCTTTCGCCGCCGACTTGAACGTGAAGGTGGAAGTGCCGCGCCTGAACGTCGCCGAATATCACAAACCCTATGTCGCGTTCTGGATCGAAAAGCCCGATCAGAGCTTCGTGCAAAACCTCTCGGTCTGGTACGACATCAAGAAGAAAGACAATGTCGGCACCAAGTGGCTGAAGGATGTTCGCCAATGGTGGCGCAAAAGCGGCCGCGATCTGCAGATGCCAGTCGACGGCGTCAGCGGCGCCACGCGCGCGCCGGGCGAACACACGATGACGTTCGGCGCCAAGGCCGGCCTCGACAAGCTGCCGGCCGGCGACTACGTGCTGGTGGCGGAAGCCTCGCGTGAAGCCGGCGGCCGCGAAGTCGTGCGTGTGCCGTTCGCCTGGTCGTCGAAAGCCGCACAAACCACGCAGGCAAAAGGCGACCACGAACTGGGCGCCGTTTCCGTCGAAGTCAAACCATAACGCCACAAGGGAGCTTCCATGCACAAACCATCCTTGACCCACTACGCTGCGGCAATCGGCGCTTCCGTTATGCTGACGCTGCCGCTGGCCGCGCACGCGCATCGCACTTTCCTGCTGCCCTCGACGACGCTGGCCGACAAGGCCGGTGCGATCGTCACCTTCGATGCATCTGCTTCGGAAGAACTGTTCGTGCCCGACCATGCGCTGCAACTGGGCGAGCTGGCGGTCGACGGCCCCAACAACACGCACCCGCAACCGGAAAACACCTGGAAGGGCAAGCAGCGCAGCAGCTTCGAACTGAAGCTGCCGGAAGCCGGCACCTACCGCGTTTCGCTGGTCAATGACGGCCTTTCCGCCATGTACAAGGTCGACGGCCAGATGAAACGCTGGCGCGGCACCGCCGAGACTTTCTCCAAGGAAGTACCGGCCAATGCCGAAGGCCTGAACGTGACGCGCATGCAAAGCCGCGTTGAAACCTTTGTGCGTGCCGGCGATGACGGCGGCAAGACCGAATGGAAGAGCAATGGCAACGGCCTCGAAATGACGCCGCTGACGGCCCCGACCGAACTCTTCGCCGGCGACACCACTGTGCTGCGCTTCACGCTCAACGGCAAACCCGCAGCCGATCTGGCCGTCACCATCATCCGTGGCGGCAACCGTTATCGCGATGCGCTCGGCGAAATCACATTGAAGACCGACCGCGACGGCAAGATCAGCATCAAGTGGCCGGATGCCGGCATGTACTGGATCGGCACCAACACCGGCCGCCCGCCCAAAGACTCGACCGGCACACTGGAAAAACCGCTGGTACGCGCCAGCTACAGCGCCACACTCGAAGTGCTGCAGCCGTAATTCCGTTCCTGCGCTACGCCCGTTGCCTGCCGGCGGCGGGCGTTTTTTCTTTGACGATTCAATGACGCGACGCACGCTGGTCCCTCACCTAGACACACCGCCT
>DATDLO010000333.1:0-6037 GCA_036519215.1 Oxalicibacterium sp. | reverse complement strand
CATCTGCAACTATTGCCGTGCAGACGGCAGGGTGCAGGAGCGTACAGAAAGAATGTACGAAAATAAAAGGCCGGTGCGGGAATACGCGCTGGCCTTTTTTCATCTGTTGTCGTGTCATCAAACTGACATGACGCTGTCATTTTGCTGAAGTAATCGGTAGTTACGCTTCGTCCCGTCACACTACAAAGGACGAAACATGCAGACACTGACGACCTCCGCCGATGCAGCTACTTCCTCCTCGCGCCTGACGTTGAGTTTTGCCAGCACGCCCGAAGAAGTGCGTGAAGTGCAACGCTTGCGCTACAAGGTGTTCATCGAGTCGATGGGATTGACCGCGCTTGCCAATGCGGAAGGCCTGGACCGCGACGAATACGACACTTATTGCGACCACCTGATCGTGCGCGATGCCGAAATGCTGAAAGTAGTCGGCACCTATCGTGTGCTGAGTCCGCAGGGCGCGCGCCGTGCAGGCCGCTTCTACTCCGAGCAGGAATTTGACCTCGGCCGCCTGCATCACCTGCGCAACCGCATCGCCGAAGCGGGCCGCGCCTGCATCGACCCTGCCTATCGCAGCGGCGCCGTCATCATGATGCTGTGGACTGGCCTGGCCGCTTTCATGCAGCGTGAAAAATGCGAATACCTGATCGGCTGCGCCAGCATCAGCCTGGCGGACGGCGGCCATAACGCCGCGGCGCTGTATCGCAAGGTCAGCGAAAGCAATCTGGCACCGACCGAATATCGTGTCCGTCCACACCTGCCGTTTCCGCTGGAAGACCGCGACGTCACACAGGCGCCGACGATTCCTCCGCTGATCAAGGGTTACCTGCGCAGTGGTGCCTGGATCTGCGGCGAGCCGGCATGGGACCCTGATTTCCACAGCGCGGATCTGTTCATGATGCTGCCGCTCGCCAAGCTGGACAGCCGCTACGCCCGCCACTACCTGAAGGAGAGCCAGCCAGCATGAAACCACGCGATCCCTTCCTGACGGCAGATTTCATCGGTGCGGACATCGAGTCCGGTTCCGGCAAGCGCGAACCGGTCCGCTTCCGCACCATCTGGATTTCGGACGTGCATTTGGGGACGACGGGGTGTCAGGCGCAACGCCTGCTGGAGTTCCTGCGCCGCACCGAATCGGAGACGCTGTACCTGGTCGGTGACATCATCGACGGCTGGCAGCTGAAGCGCCGCTGGTACTGGGAGCAGTCGCACAACGATGTGGTGCAGACGGTGCTGAAGAAGGCGAAGAAGGGTACCGAAGTCATCTTCGTGCCGGGTAATCACGACGAAGCGGTGCGCCAGTTCATCGATCTGGATTTCGGCGGCATCCGCGTGCGCGATGAACTCGTGCATACGACGGCGCAGGGCAAGCGCATGCTGGTGTTGCACGGCGACCGTTTCGACGGTGTGATCGCCTGCGCCAAGTGGCTGGCCTATGTGGGCGACAGCCTGTACACGATGATCCTGAAGTGGAACCAGTGGTTGAACAGCTGGCGTGCGCGCGCCGGCCTGCCGTACTGGTCCTTGTCGCAATACCTGAAGCTGAAGGTGAAGAACGCGGTCAGCTACATCTCATCCTTCGAGCAGGCGCTGGCCGAGGAGGCGCAGCGACGCGGGCTGGATGGCGTCATCTGCGGCCATATCCATAAACCGGAAATCCGCAGCATCGACGGCATTCTCTACTGCAACGACGGCGATTGGGTGGAAAGCCTGTCGGCGCTGGTGGAGGAGCATTCCGGCGAACTACGGCTGGTGAGCTGGCAGGAGATCGTCGCGCCGGCGGCAGCCGCCAGGCAAAAAATGGAGGAAGCATGCGTATCGCCATAGTGACCGATGCATGGACGCCGCAGGTCAACGGCGTCGTCAATACACTGAAGGCCACGCGCCGCCAGTTACGCGCGTCCGGCCACGCGGTGCTGATGCTGACGCCGGAAAACATGCGCAGCTATGCCTGCCCGACCTATCCGGAAATCCGGCTGGCCTACAAGCCCTATGCAAAAGTGGCGGCGGCGCTGAAGGGGTTCGATCCCGATTGCATCCACATCGCCACCGAAGGGCCGATGGGATTGGCGGCACGTCGCTATTGCCTGAACAACGGGCTGGATTTCACGACCGCCTATCACACGCGTTTCCCGGAATACCTGCGCGCGCGTTTCCGCCTGCCGCTGGCGATTTCCTACCGCTGGCTGAAGTGGTTTCACCGGCCGTCGAAATCGGTCATGGTACCGACGCCGCGCATGCGGGAAGCGCTGGAACGCAGCGGTTTCCGCAACGTCGTGCTGTGGAGTCGCGGCGTCGATACGCAGCATTTCAAGCCGGGGCCGCGCGAGGAATTGACGCATGAGCGGCCTTTGTACCTGTACGTCGGCCGCGTCGCGATCGAGAAGAATATCGAAGCCTTCCTGCAGATGGATCTGCCCGGCGCGAAATGGGTGATCGGCGACGGCCCGATGCGCGAGGAGCTGGAGGCGAAATATCCGCATGTGCGCTTCCTCGGTGCGAAGACGCACGAAATGCTGCCGGCTTACTACAACTGCGCCGACGTGTTCGTGTTCCCCAGCCGTACCGACACCTTCGGCCTGGTCATGATCGAGGCGATGGCCTGCGGCGTGCCGGTGGCGGCCTATCCGGTCGAAGGGCCGGTGGACGTGGTGGCGCACGGCAAGTCGGGAGTGCTGGACGAGGATCTGGCCAAGGCCTGCTTTGCGGCGCTGGGCCTGAAGCGTTCGACGGTGCGCGAACATGCGCTTTGCTATTCGTGGGAAGAGGCGACGCAGCAGTTCGTGCGGCATCTGCATCCGGTGCGTGACGTCAAGCCGCTGCCGGTGGTGCGCTCGTCGATCGCCTGACGATTACGGCGGCAGGAATGAAAAAAGCGGGAGGCATTTGCCTCCCGCTTTGCATTGTGACGTCGCTATTGATCGTCGTATTCGTTCGCCATATTGCCTTGCCTGCCTTGCCGGCTATTTTGCAAGATCCGGCCCCATCACCGAACGGATGAAATGTTCGGACACGCCTTCACGCTCGCGCTGCACGATCCACCAAATGTTGCCCTTGCGAATCGTCCAGTCCTGCGGCGCGCCGGTCAGCAGCGTGGCGGCAACCTGGCCCAGCGTCGGCTGGTGGCCGATGATGAGCACCGGCTCGCGGCTGTCCGGCCAGTGTGCGGCGGCAAGAATGCGCTCGGCTGTCGAATCGGGTGCGAGATCGGCGACGATCTTGAACTTGCGGCCCAGCGCTTCGGCCGTCTGCACGGCGCGTGTGGCGGGGCTGACCAGGATGCGGCAGCTGTTCGGCAGGTTGCGGTCCAGCCATTCGGCCATCTTGGCCGCCTGCTTGTGACCCTTGGCCGTCAATGCGCGGCCTTCGTCGGGTTCTCCCATTTCCGCTTCCGCATGCCGCCACAGGATCAGTTCCATTTCACTACTCCACCGGGGTGCCCAGGATCTGCATCAGGTATTGCTGTGCCCCGAACGCGGCCAGTTTTCCGCGGGGCTTTCTCTTGTGATAGTTGCCGTCCGAATCGAGTTCCCAGGCGTTGACGTTATCTTTCAGGTAGGGATTCAGGCCTTCGTTGATGACGCGCTTTTTCAGTTCGGCATCCAGCACGGGGAAGGCGACTTCGATGCGGCGGAACAGGTTGCGGTTCATCCAGTCGGCGCTGGAAAGGTAGACGTCGTGCGCCAGATCGTTGCGGAAGTAATAGATGCGGCTGTGTTCGAGAAAGCGGCCGACGATGGAGCGCACGCGGATGTTTTCCGAGAGGCCCGGCACGCCGGGGCGCAGCGCGCAGGCGCCGCGCACGATCAGGTCGATTTTCACGCCATCGGACGATGCGGCATACAGCGCGCGGATCACCGATTCGTCGAGCAGCGCATTCATCTTGGCGATGATGCGGCCCGGTCGGCCGGATTTGGCGATCTTGGCTTCGTTGCGGATGGCGCGGATGAATTCCTTTTGCAATGCAAATGGCGCCAGCCACAGGTGATGCAGCGTTTTCGGCTTGGTCAGGCTGGTCAGGTGTATGAAAACCTCGTTGACCTCGCTGGAAATCGCCGGATTGGCCGTCATCAGGCCGAAATCGGTATAGAACTTGGTCGTGCTCGGGTGGTAATTGCCGGTGCCGAGGTGGGCGTAATAGCGGAACGTGCCTTCCTCGCGGCGAATCACGAGCGCGAGCTTGGCATGCGTCTTCAGGCCGACCACGCCGTAGACCACCTGCGCGCCGGCGCGTTCCAGCCGGTCGGCCCAGTTGATATTGGCTTCCTCGTCGAAACGCGCCATCAGTTCGACGATGACGGTGACTTCCTTGCCGCGCTGGGCGGCCAGGATCAGCGATTCCATCAGGTCCGAGTTCATGCCGGTGCGGTAGATCGTCTGCTTGATGGCAACCACATCCGGATCGAGCGCGGCTTCGCGCACGAATTCCAGCACCGGCTGGAACGACTGGTAAGGATGGTGCAGCAACACATCCTGCTTGCGGATGGCGGCGAACAGGTCGACATTCGCCAGTCGTGGCGGATAGGTCGGCGAGTAGGGCGGGAAGCGCAGTTCCGGTTTCGATGCGTGATCGATGATTTCGGACAGGCGCACCAGGTTCACTGGGCCGTCCACCGCGTACAGGCGCGATTTGTCGATCGAGAATTGTTGCAACAGGAAATCGGACAACTGCTGCGGACAGTTCTTCGCAACTTCCAGCCGCACTGCGACGCCGAAGTTACGGCTTTGCAATTCACCCTGCAGCGCCTGGCGCAGGTTCTTCACTTCTTCTTCATCTACCCACAGATCGCTGTTGCGCGTGACGCGGAATTGCGAGTACGACATGACTTCGCGCCCAGGAAACAGGTCGTTGATATGCGCGTGGATGACGGAGGACAGCAGGCAGAACGCCACGCCGTTCTTCGACAGTTCGGACGGCAACTGAATGACACGTGGCAAGACGCGCGGCGCTTTCAGGATGGCAATTCCGGTGCCGCGGCCGAAGGCATCCTTGCCGGACAGTTCGACGATGAAGTTCAGACTCTTGTTGACGACCTGCGGGAACGGATGTGCCGGATCGAGGCCGATCGGCGTCAAGAGCGGGCGGACTTCACGGTCGAAATACTGCTTGACCCAGGCGCGCTGCTCGTCGCTGCGATCCTGGTCGCGCAGCAGATAGATGCCTTCCTTCGCCAGCTGCGGCAGGATGCTTTCGTTCAGCACACGATATTGATGTTCGACCAGACGGTGGCATTCCGTCGCGGCAATGTTCAAAGCGGCCGAAATCGACGGCACTTCCGCCGGTTCGATTTCCATATGGTTGTTCGCCAGCAGGCTGGCGATGCGCACCTCGAACAGTTCGTCGAGATTGTTGCTGACGATGCACAGATATTTCAGGCGTTCCAGCAGCGGCACATTGGAATTTTCTGCCTGCGCCAGCACGCGCCGGTTGAAGGCGAGTTGTGATAGCTCACGATTCAGATAAATGGCGGATTTCGGCGGAACATGGGCCGGCACGATTTCAGCTACGGCTTTCTTGTGCATTTTTCTGGATTTCTTCATGAAGATGTCGCTGAGTCTATTGGGCGTTTATGACAACTTAATGACAGGAAATTCGCGATTTTTCGCATTTATGACACGAATTTTGCGGCGTCATAAAGATGTCATATTTGCTGGGTAGAGTCTCGCATGTCTCATCAAGTTGGTTTTTTAACTAAGGAGCAGTTATGCGATTGAATCTCTTCGTGAAATCCGCTGTCATCGCTGCAGGTGCGGCTTTGACGATTACTTCGGCAATGGCGGCAGACATCACCGGTGCCGGCGCAACCTTCCCGTATCCGATCTATTCGAAATGGGCAGAATCCTATAAAGCGGCAACCGGCACCGGCCTGAACTACCAGTCGATCGGCTCCGGCGGCGGCATCAAGCAAATCAAGGCAAAAACTGTTGACTTCGGCGCATCCGACATGCCGCTGAAACCGGCCGATCTGGAAGAAGCAGGCTTGGTGCAGTTTCCAGCCATCATGGGCGGCGTGGTGCCTATCGTCAACCTGGAAGGCGT
>DATDLO010000332.1:0-6337 GCA_036519215.1 Oxalicibacterium sp. | reverse complement strand
GCGACGGCCGTTCTTGATCATGTCGCCCAGCACCTGGCTGGATGTCGGTTCGCCGACCACACAATAGTCCAGCTGTTCGCCGCGCGCTTTCAGCGCATTGCAGACGATGACGGTGCCATCGGTGGCCGGGCCTTCCTCGTCACTGGTGATCAGGAAGCCGATCGAGCCTTTGTGATCTGCATGTGCCCGCACGAATTCTTCGGCAGCCACGACCATCGCGGCAATCGATGTCTTCATGTCGGCCGCGCCGCGACCGTACAGCTTGCCGTCGCGCTGCGTCGGTTCGAACGGCGGCGAAGTCCATTGTTCCAGCGGGCCGGTCGGTACGACGTCGGTGTGGCCGGCGAATACCAGTAGCGGCTGCGCGGTGCCGCGGCGCGCCCATAGATTGGTGACGCCACCGGAGGCGATGGTTTCGCAGACGAAACCGAGCGGTTCCAGCAATTCGATCAGGCGTGCCTGGCAGCCGTTGTCCTGCGGCGTGACCGAGGAGAGGGCGATCAGTTCTTCGGTCAGTGCGAGCGTTTTGCTCATGGTCATTTCTTGAAAATCTGTTGATAGGCATCGGCGGAAAAGCCGACCTGTGTCTTGCCGGCGCCTGCCAGCACCGGGCGCTTGATGACGGATGGCGAAGCCAGCATCAGTTCCGTCGCGCTGGCATTGTCGGTGACGGCGGCTTTCTGTTCGTCGCTGAGATTACGCCAGGTCGTGCCCTTGCGGTTGACCAGTACTTCCCACGACACGTCCTGCAGCCAGCCGGCGATCAGTTCGCGTGTGATGCCGTTCTTCTTGAAATCGTGGAAAGCGTAGTCGGTTTTGTTCGCTTCCAGCCAGGTGCGCGCCTTTTTGACGGTGTCGCAGTTCGGTATGCCGTACAGGGTAATGCTCATGGTTACATCTTCAATGTGAATTCGGTAAAGCTGGCGCCTTGTTCTTCCGGCTGCGGTTCTTCAACCGGTTTCGGTTGCGTCGAATTGTTCAGCAGCCAGTACAGGTTGCTGGCTGAATCGGCATGCGCGAGCGCTTCCTCCTGCGTGACGACGCCATCCTTGATCAGTGTCAGCAGCGCCTGCTCGAAGGTCTGCGAACCGGCCGACATGCTGTTTTCGATCGCCTCCTTGATCTGCGTGATTTCGCCTTTTTCGACCAGTTCGGCGATGTGCGGCGTGTTCAGCATGACTTCGACCGCTGCGCGGCGGCCACCGCTGATCGACGTCACCAGACGTTGCGACACGATGCCGCGCAGCGTGGAAGCCAGATCGTTCAGCAGCGACTGGCGCGTTTCCAGCGGGAAGAAGTTGATGATCCGCATCAGCGCCTGGTAGCTGTTGTTGGCGTGCAGCGTGGCGATCACGAGATGGCCGGATTGCGCATAGGCGAGGGCGGCGGACATCGTGTCGCGATCGCGGATTTCGCCGATCATGATGCAGTCCGGCGCCTGGCGCAGCGCATTCTTCAATGCGATCTGCAATCCGTTCGCATCGTTGCCGATCTCGCGCTGGTTGACGATCGAGCGCTTGTTGCGGAACAGGAATTCGATCGGGTCTTCCAGCGTCAGGATATGGCCGGTCTTCATGATGTTGCGATGGTCCAGCATCGACGCGATCGTCGTCGATTTGCCGGAGCCGGTCGCGCCGACCACCAGTAGCAGGCCGCGTTTTTCCATGACCAGATTGGCCAGCACGGGCGGCAGGTTGAGGCTGTCCAGCAGCGGAATCTCGCCCGGAATGTAGCGCAGCACGGCCGAGATGCTGCCGCGCTGGCGAAAGGCCGACAGGCGGAAACTGCCGACGCCGGAGACCGGGATGCCGATATTGAGTTCGTTTTCGCGTTCCAGTTCTTCCAGCTTGGCTGGCGAAACGACTTCGGCCAGCAGCGACATGATGGCCTGCTGGTCGAGCTTTTGCTGGTTGATCGGGATCAGATTGCCGTCGATCTTGATGTGGATCGGCGAATTGACTGCGATAAACAAGTCGGATGCTGCCTTTTCCTTCATCAGAAGAAATAACCGATCCATTGCCATGGCTGTCTGTCCCGTTCAGTTTGGTGGATGAAGATGCACGATGCCGCATTCGCTCATGCGAGTCGGCATCGGGTCAATCTCAGTCGCGCAGCAGTTCGTTGATCGCGGTTTTCGAACGCGTTTGCGCATCGACCTTCTTGACGATCACGGCGCAGTACAGGCTGTACTTGCCGTCGGCCGACGGCAGGTTGCCGGAGACGACGACCGAACCGGCAGGGATGCGGCCGTAGCTGACTTCACCGGTGGCGCGGTCATAGATCTTGGTCGATTTGCCGATGTACACGCCCATCGAAATGACCGAGTTTTCTTCGACGATCACGCCTTCGACGATTTCCGAACGCGCGCCGATGAAGCAGTTGTCTTCGATGATAGTCGGGTTGGCCTGCATCGGTTCCAGCACGCCGCCGATGCCGACGCCGCCGGACAGGTGGACATTCTTGCCGATCTGCGCGCAGGAGCCGACGGTGGCCCAGGTATCGACCATCGTGCCTTCATCGACGTAGGCGCCGATGTTGACGTACGACGGCATCATCACGACGTTCTTGCCGATGAAGCTGCCGTGGCGTGCGATCGCCGGCGGCACCACGCGGAAACCGCCGGCCGCGAAATCGGCTTCGCTGTAATTCGCGAACTTGCTCGGTACCTTGTCGTAGAACTGCGTGCTGCCGCCGGCCGGCATCACGACGTTGTCTTCCAGACGGAAGGACAGCAGCACGGCTTTCTTGACCCACTGGTTGACGATCCATTCGCCGTTGGACTTTTGCGCGACGCGCAGCGTGCCCTTGTTCAGTTGATCGATGACTTGCGCGACGGCATTGCGCACGTCGGCCGGCGCGGTCTTCGGCGAAAAATCGGCGCGGTTTTCCCAGGCCTGATCGATGAATTGTTCGAGTTGTTGGGTCATGTCTTTGCTTTGCTATTGAAGGATGAATCGAAATGAATACGGAAAACGGAATCAGGCAGCCAGCGTCTTGCAGAAGGCGACGATGCGCTGCGCCGCTTCCAGGCACTCGTCGACCTCGGCGACCAGCGCCATGCGCACGCGATTTTCGCCCGGATTGACGCCGTGCGCCTCGCGGCCCAGATAGCTGCCCGGCAGAACCGTCACATTATATTCGGCGTACAGGCGCTTCGCGAACTCGACGTCGCTGATGGGCGCCAGCTTGTCGACTCTGGCCCACAGATAGAAGCCGGCGTCCGGCAGGGCGACATCGACGACTTCCTGCAGCATCGGCGTAACCTGCTTGAACTTGGCGATGTATTTCTGGCGGTTTTCCTGCACGTGCTGCTCGTCGTTCCATGCGACAATCGATGCGCTCTGCACCGACGGGCTCATCGCGCTGCCGTGATAGGTGCGGTACAGCAGGAATTTCTTCAGGATTTCGGCATCGCCGGCAACGAAGCCGGAGCGCATGCCGGGCACATTGGAACGCTTGGACAGGCTGGAGAAGCCGATCAGGCGCGGATAGCCAGTACGGCCCAGCTTGTGCGCCGCTTCCATGGCGCCCAGCGGCGCTTCGTCCTTGAAGTAGATTTCGGAATAGCACTCGTCGGCCGCGATCACGAAGCCATAGCGATCCGACAGTTCGAACAGTTCCTTCCAGTCGCCCAGCGTCAACACTGCGCCGGCCGGATTGCCCGGCGAGCAGATATAGACCAGTTGCACGCGCTTCCAGGTTTCCGGTGTGACGATGCTGAAGTCCGGTGCGAAATTGCGCGCCGGATTGCAGTTGACGTAGTAAGGCTGCGCGCCGGCCAGGAAGGCCGCACCTTCATAAATCTGGTACAGCGGATTCGGGCACATCACCAGCGCATCGGCATGCGGATCGATGACGGTCTGCGCCAGCGCGAACAGTGCCTCGCGCGAACCGTTGACCGGCAGCACCTGCGTGGCCGGGTCCAGCTTCGGCAAACCGTAGCGGCGTTCCAGCCAGCCGGCGATGGTTGCGCGCAATGCGTCGGTGCCGGCCGTGGTCGGATAAGCGGCAAGACCGTCGAGATTCTCGGCCAGCGCTTTCTGGATGAAGGCCGGCGTCGGATGCTTGGGCTCGCCGATGCCGAGGCTGATGGCGCGATAGGCCGGATTCGGTGTGACGCCGGCGAACAGTTGCTTCAGCTTTTCGAACGGATAGGGTTGCAGCTGGTTCAGGAGAGGATTCACGGCTGGGAAATCGGAAGAGGCGCGAGAAAATGCGCGGTTCAAAATGGCAACATTATACCGTCCTGCCGCTGTCAGGCCGTTCGATGCCTTGCGGCCGGTTTCAAATGCTTGGCATCGTTGTCTGCAATGCTATGATTAGTCCCTTTTGCGGGGCTATTGCGCCGCGTCAGATCAGCTGAATTTGTTGCATATCCTAGGAAACGGTCGATAACGTGCGTTTAACTTCCATTAAATTATCGGGTTTCAAATCCTTCGTCGATCCGACGAACTTCCAGGTGCCGGGACAACTGGTGGGTGTGGTCGGCCCCAACGGCTGCGGCAAGTCCAACATCATCGATGCTGTGCGCTGGGTGCTTGGCGAATCCAAGGCGTCCGAACTGCGCGGCGAATCGATGCAGGACGTGATCTTCAACGGCACCACCAACCGCAAACCGGCCGGCCGTTCCTCCGTCGAACTGGTGTTCGACAATGGCGAGGGCAAGGCTTCGGGGCAATGGAGCCAGTACGCCGAAATCGCCGTCAAGCGCACGCTGACGCGCGATGGCACCTCGACCTACTACATCAACAACCAGGCGGTGCGCCGCCGCGATATTCAGGACATCTTCCTCGGTACCGGCCTCGGTCCGCGCGCCTACGCGATCATCGGCCAGGGCATGATCTCGCGCATCATCGAGGCGCGCCCGGAAGAACTGCGCATCTTCCTGGAAGAAGCTGCCGGCGTATCGAAGTACAAGGAGCGCCGCCGCGAAACGGCAAACCGTCTGCAGGACACACGCGAAAACCTGTTGCGCGTCGAGGACATCCTGCGTGAACTGAACGCGAATCTGGAAAAGCTCGAAGGCCAGGCCGCCGTTGCGCAGAAATACCATGCGCTGCAGTCAGAACAGGACGAGAAGCAGAAACTGCTGTGGCTGCTGCGCAAGAACGAGGCAAAGAACGAGCAGGAAAAATTCTTCCGTGACATCGAGAAAGCGCAGATCGAACTGGAAGAACAGACCGCCAAGCTGCGTCATGTCGAAACCGAGCTCGAACACATGCGCCAGACGCACTATGCGGCCGGCGACCGCATGCATCAGGCGCAAGGCCATCTGTACCAGACCAATTCCGAGATCGGCAGCCTGGAAGCGCAGATCAAGTTCGTCATCGAATCGCGCGCGCGCCTGCAGTCGCAACTCAACTCGCTGACCGCGCAGCGCGACCAGTGGCAGCGCCAGGGTTCGCAGTATCAGGAAGATCTGGCCGAAGCCGAAATGCATCTGGAAGAACAGACGATGCGCGTCGAGCAGGCGCAGGAAATCGCGCAGCGCGAGAACGACGGCATTCCGGCGATGGAACAGGCCTGGCGCGAAGCGCAACTGAAGAGCACCGAGTCGCGCGGCCGCATCATGCAGGCACAGCAGCAGATCGAACTGGAATCGGCGCATCAGCGCAATGCTTCCGGCATCCTGACAAACCTGGCGGCACGCCGCGATCGCCTGACGCAGGAGCAGTACGGCTTGAATGCGCCGGATACCACGCATTTGTCCAACCTGAAATTGCAGCTCGAAGAAAAGCAGGCGACGCTGGAAGAAGCGACGATGCAGCTTGAAGAGGCGCAGGAGCAGTTGCCTCGGCTGGAAGAAGAGCGCCGCACCGCGCAGCAACAGGTCAATACCGAAACCGCGAACAACGCGCAGCTGGAAGCGCGCCTGGCAGCGCTGAAGCAACTGCAGGAAAACGTGCAGACGCAGGGCAAGGTGCAGCCGTGGCTGCAGAAGCATGAACTGGGAGAACTGCCGCGCCTGTGGCAGAAGCTGCATATCGATCACGGCTGGGAAACTGCGCTGGAGTCGGTGTTGCGCGAGCGTACGTCGGCGCTGGAAGTGTCGAATCTGGACTGGGCGAAAGCCTTCTTCAACGATGCGCCGCCGGCCAAGCTGGCGTTGTTCACGCCGAATGCTGTCGCCAGCGAGGCAAGCGAGCCGGTTGCGGGGCTGAAACCTTTCCTCAATCTGCTGCAATTGAACGATCCCGGCCTGCGCGCATTGATGCAGGACTGGTTGCACAACGTCTATATCGCCGACGATGTCGCGGCTGCTTTCGTCGATCGCAGCAAGCTGCCGAACGGTGGATGTTTCGTTACGAAACAAGGCCACGTGATCGGCAAGTCCAGC
>DATDLO010000331.1:0-2595 GCA_036519215.1 Oxalicibacterium sp. | reverse complement strand
GAGCGGCGTTTTCACGTAGACGTTGGTGGCGATGATGTGGATGTCGCGCTGCTTGCCTTCCGGCGTGCTGACCGATTCGATCAGGTTGTGCACGGCGCTCATCATGTTCTGCGAGGCATGCAGCTGCACCGGATGGATGTGCACGCCGCCGCGCGTGAAGATTTCTTCCCACGAGGCGCGAATGGCGGTGTAGCCGATCAGGCGCGAACCGTCCGGATGGATGCAGACGATTTCCTCGTCTTCCGCCCACAATTCCATCAGGGCGTCGAGGTCGGCGCGGCCGATCGCGTCGTACAGCGCGGCCTCGATGTCGTCCGCGGTGCCGAACTGTTTGCGCGCGCCGGCCATGATGTTCTTAGTGGCCGTGGACGACGGTGCCCGGCTTCAGGCGATAGACCGTGCCGCAGTATGGACACTTCGCTTCGCCGCCGTGCGACATGTCGAGGAATACGCGCGGATGCGTGCTCCAGATCGGCATGGCGGGATTCGGGCAGTAGGCCGGCAGATCCTTGCCTTCGAGTTCGATTGCGGAAGCTTGTTGCGTTGCTGCGGTCATGTCGTTCTCCGGATTGCTTGTTTGTGTAGATGAATTACGTACTAAGGTCGAATGGTAAAGCCAAGCGGCCGGCGCGCCTAGCGGATCGTGTCGGCCGTTGGTTTTATTCGACGATCGTCAGCCAGTGGCTGTATTGCGGCGCCTTGCCCGCGACGACGTCGAAGAACAGTTTCTGCAGGCGCTCGGTGATCGGGCCGCGCTTGCCGTCGCCGATGGCGCGATTGTCCAGTTCGCGGATCGGCGTGATTTCCGCCGCGGTGCCGGTGAAGAAGGCTTCGTCGCAGCAATACATTTCGTCGCGCGTGATGCGTTTTTCGATGACTTCGATACCGAGGTCGCGCGCCATCGTCAGCACCGCGTCACGCGTGATGCCGTCCAGGCAGGAGGCGAGATCCGGCGTATAGATCTTGCCGTTCTTGACGATGAAGACGTTCTCGCCGGAGCCTTCGGACACGTAGCCATCGGTATCCAGCAGCAGCGCTTCGTCGTAGCCGTCGGTCAGCGCTTCCTGATTGGCGAGGATGGAATTGATGTAGTAGCCGGAAGCCTTGGCACGCACCAGCGACACGTTGACGTGGTGGCGGGTGAACGACGAAGTTTTGACGCGGATGCCCTTGTTGATGCCATCCTCGCCCAGATACGCGCCCCACGGCCAGGCGGCGATGGCGACGTGGATCTGGTTGCCCTTGGCGGAGATGCCGAGTTTTTCGGAGCCGATCCAGATCAGCGGACGGATGTAGCAGGTTTCCAGCTTGTTCTCGCGCACGACGTCGAGTTGCGCCTGCATGATCGTTTCCTTGTCGAACGGAACCTGCAACTGGAAGATCTTGGCGGAGTTGAACAGCCGGTCCGTATGCTCGCGCAGGCGGAAGATCGCCGTGCCCTTGTCGGTCTTGTAGGCGCGCACGCCTTCGAAGACGCCCATGCCGTAGTGCAGCGAGTGGGTCAGCACGTGAATGGTCGCATCGCGCCAGTCGATCAGTTTGCCGTCTTTCCAGATTTTGCCGTCGCGATCGGACATCGACATGTGAAACTCTCCAGTAATTTTTACAAGAGGACGATTTTAACGGATTCAGCCATGCGGGACGAAGCGCGGCGAACGCCGGCGATGCGGAAAAACCGCGTCTTTCCGCAGACGGGTGGATAAAAAGATAACTTTTTTGCGTAAAGGCAGGAATCAATTGCCGTGTTTGCCTTCTAATCGTCGGGATTTGCCGACGGCAGGCTGATTTTTGCAGCCTGGACAGGGTTTCGGGACAGGAAAAACCGATCTCCGGAGCGACTTCGGGCCGATGCTGTGCGGTAAAATAATGGTCTTTCTCTAAATCTTTCAAAAACTTCAGCAGATGCAATTCAACAGGTTGAGCGATCTGATCGCACGCAACGAGCTGCAAGGCAAACGGGTCTTTATCCGCGCCGATCTCAACGTTCCGCAAGACGACAACGGCAACATCACCGAAGACACGCGCATCCGCGCTTCGGTGCCGGCCATCGAGCAGGCGCTGAAGGCAGGCGCGGCCGTGATGGTGACCTCGCATCTGGGCCGCCCGACCGAAGGCGAATTCAAGCCGGCGGATACGCTGGCGCCGATCGGCAAGCGCCTGTCCGAACTGCTGGGCCAGCCGGTCGAACTGAAGCAGAACTGGGTCGATGGCGTGGATGTGAAGCCGGGCCAGGTCGTGCTGCTGGAAAACTGCCGCGTCAACAAGGGCGAAAAGAAGGACGACGACGCGCTGGCGAAGAAGATAGCCGCGCTGTGCGACGTCTACGTCAACGATGCCTTCGGTACTGCGCATCGCGCCGAAGCGACCACGCATGGCGTCGCGAAATATGCGCCGGTCGCCTGCGCCGGCCCGTTGCTGGCCGCCGAACTCGATGCGCTGGGCAAGGCCTTGCACCAGCCGGCCAAGCCGCTGGTGGCGATCGTTGCCGGTTCCAAGGTGTCGACCAAACTGACGATCCTGGAAACGCTGGCAGACAAGGTCGACAACCTGATCGTCGGCGGCGGCATCGCGAATACCTTCATGCTGGCAGCCGGC
>DATDLO010000330.1:0-3830 GCA_036519215.1 Oxalicibacterium sp. | reverse complement strand
TCGAAGATGCGCTGGCGAATCTGCTGCGCGATGGCGGTCGCGCTGCCATGCAATATTGAAGCGTACGCTTCAATATTGCATGGCAGCGCGACCGCCATCGCGCAGCAGATTCGCCAGCGCATCTTCGAGACTGTCGGCATCACCGCATCGGCCGGCATCGCGCCGAACAAGTTCGTTGCCAAGATCGCCAGCGACTGGAACAAGCCGAACGGCCAGTTCGTCGTCAAGCCGCAGCAGATGGATGCCTTTGTTTCGGTGCTGCCGGTGGCGCGCCTGTTCGGCGTCGGCAAGGTCACGGCGGCACGCCTGAATCGGCTGGGCGTGCAGACCTGCGGCGATCTGCGCACATGGTCGCTGAATGCGTTGATGCAGGAATTCGGCAGTTTCGGCGAGCGGCTGCACGCGCTATGCCACGGTATCGATGACCGGCCGGTCAATCCGAGCCGGGAGCGCAAATCCGTCAGTGTGGAAGAAACCTACGCAACCGACCTGTCCGGTCTGGAAGCCTGCCGGCGCGAATTGCCTGAACTGATCGCGCGATTGTGCGCGCGCATGCAACGCGCCAGCGTCGAAGGCGGTGTGCATAAACTGTTCGTGAAAATCCGCTTTGCCGATTTCTCGCGCACCACCGCTGAATGCGTGGCGGATGCGGTCGATGCGGTGCAGCTGGAAAAGCTGCTGGAAACCGCGCATGCGCGTCGTGACATGCCGGTACGCTTGCTGGGCGTCGGCGTCCGGCTGCAGGAGGGGGAAGATGGGGCCGACTATCAATTGCCGTTGTTCGGCGGCGATGTGTCGGCAAGCTGCACGGTGGAATGAACGCGGTTCGAGTTCATTCCATGTTCCTTGCGCAGCCTGCCGGACGCGCCTGCCTTACTTGCCTTGCGTCAGTGTGTTGTAGGCGTTGATCAGATTGCGATAGTCGGGGATGTGGTTGGAGAACAGTGTGCCCAATCCCTCGATGTCGTTGCGCCAGTCGCGATGCAGTTCGCAGGCGGCACCGAACCAGCTCATCAGTTGTACGCCGGCCTGCGACATGCGGTCCCATGCGGCATTGCGCGTGATTTCGTTGAAGGTGCCGGAGGCATCGGTAATCACGAAGACGTCGAAACCTTCTTCAATGGCGGATAATGCGGGGAAGGCCACGCAGACCTCGGTCACCACGCCGGCGATGATGAGCTGTTTCTTGCCGGTGGCCTTTACCGCTTTGACGAAATCCTCGTTGTCCCACGCGTTGATGTTGCCGGGACGGGCAATGTACGGCGCGTCGGGGAACTGGCTTTTCAGTTCCGGCACCAGCGGACCGTTCGGGCCTTGCTCGAAGCTGGTGGTCAGAATGGTCGGCAGCTTGAAATAGCTGGCGAGATCGGCCAGCGCCAACACGTTGTTCTTGAACTTGTCCGGGTCGATATCACGCACCAGCGACAGCAGACCGGTCTGGTGGTCCACCAGCAGCACGGCAGCATTGTTCTTGTCGAGGCGCACGTAGGGTTTGCTCATCATGATTCTCCTTTGATTGGAAATGCCCTGGCAGGGCGAAAAAGCGGTCCCGCGAAGTTTCCGATATTCGAGACCTCCGCGGGACCTTTGCGACTCAAGTCGCCATCCGGCCGAAGCGACCGTTGTTGAAATCGTCGAAGGCTTGATGAATTTCGGCTTCGCTGTTCATCACGAACGGGCCGTAACCCACGATCGGCTCATCGATCGGTTCACCTGACAGCCACAACACGACGGCATCGTTGTTGGCTTCGATTTCCACGTCGCTGCCGGCGCGGTCGAAATGCACCAGCTGTCCTTCGCGGGCCAACGTGCTGCCGTTGATCTGCACCGTGCCGCGCAGCACGACCAGCGCCAGCGTATGGCCTTCATGTGCCGTGAAGCGGCCGATGCCGCCTTGGGCCAGGCGTATATCCCACACGTCGATCGGCGTGAAAGTGCGCGCCGGGCCGTGCCGATCATCGAAAGCACCAGCGATCACGCGCACGCGTCCTGCGCCTTCTGGCAGTTCCACCAACGGAATCTGCGCATTCAGCAGCGTCTGGTAACCCGGGGCTGTCATCTTGTCCCTGGCCGGCAGGTTGACCCACAGCTGCGCCATCTCGATGGTGCCGCCGCGTTCGGTAAACGCATGCGAATGGAATTCCTCATGCAAGATGCCGCCACCAGCGGTCATCCATTGCACGTCGCCCGGGCCGATCAGGCCGCCGGCACCAGTCGAGTCGCGGTGTTCCAGTTCGCCCTGATAGACGATGGTGACGGTTTCGAAACCGCGGTGCGGATGCTGGCCGACGCCACGCGGCTGCGCCGCCGGTTCGAAGTGCGTGGGCGCTGCATGATCCAGCAGCAGGAACGGGCTGAGGTGCTTGCCCAGACCGTCGTAGCCGAACAGCGAGCGCACCGGAAAACCGTCGCCGACCCAGTGTTGACGGGGTGCGCTGTAGACGCCGAGAATTTTTTTCATGCTGATCTCCTGATGCACCGCGCGATATGCAGCGGCGATACGGAGATATTAAAAAAGGAACGATGATCGCGGTAGAGGGTATATTTGGCTTTCAGTGTTCTATTTAAGGAACGATGTGGCAATGAGAGACCTCAACGATCTTTACTATTACGTGCAGGTGGTGGAGCACGGCGGCTTCGCCCCGGCGGGGCGGGCGCTGGGCGAACCCAAGTCCAAGCTGAGCCGGCGCGTCGCGCTGCTCGAAGAGCGGTTGGGAACACGCCTGATCCAGCGTTCGACGCGGCGCTTTGCCGTGACCGAGATCGGCCAGACCTACTACGCGCACTGCAAGGCGATGCTGGTCGAGGCCGATGCGGCCGACGAAGCGATCGCGATGACGCACGTCGCGCCGCGCGGCATCGTGCGCATGAGCTGTCCGGTGGCGTTGCTGGATGCGCATGTGAGCGGAATGCTGGCGACATTCATGGTGCAGCATCCGCAGGTGGAATTGCATCTGGAATCGACAAACCGGCGCGTGGATGTGGTGGGCGAGGGCGTCGACATCGCCATCCGCGTGCGACCACCCCCGATCGAAGACAGCGATCTGGTGATGCGGGTGTTGGCCAGTCGCAGTCAATGCCTGGTCGGCAGTCCGCGGCTGCTCGACCGCATCGGCGTGCCGCAATCGCCGGCCGATCTGTCGCAGCTTCCCAGCATGGATCTCGGCGTGCCGCAGAATGAACACGTGTGGCATCTGCTCGGGCCGGACGATGCGCGGGTATCGATTCATCATTCCCCTCGACTGGTGACGCGCAGCATGCCGACATTGCGTGCTGCCGCCGTGTCGGGCGTGGGCATCGTGCAACTGCCGACGATGATGGTGCGCGAGCAGTTCGCGCGTGGCGAGTTGACGCATTTGCTGCCGGGATGGGCGCCGCGGAGGGAAATCGTCCATGCCGTATTTGCCTCGCGGCGCGGATTGCTGCCGGCAGTGCGGACGCTGCTCGATTTCCTGGCCGAGCAGTTCGAGCGACTGGACGAAGACTGACGCAGCGCGGCAAATGACGGCGTAAAGGTAACGCCTCAAAGGAAAATGCCGCGCGAATGGCGCGGCATGCATGCGTTTGTTTCGGCTTGGTCGCCGGTTATCAGTTGGTCAATCGCCGACGATTAGTGGCCGATGAATGGTGATTAATGGCCGGTCGAATCGCTGCGGCGGTTCGCCTCGAACAGGAACCAGGTGCGTTCCTCGGTTTCGTCGATCCAGTTCTCGATCAGGCTGGCGGTTGCGATGTCGTTGTGCTCGTCGCAGACCACGTGCGCTGCACGTAGGCTGGCGGCCAGCGCTTTATTGTCTCCTTGCAATTCGGCCAGCATGTCGCCTGGTTCC
>DATDLO010000329.1:0-2246 GCA_036519215.1 Oxalicibacterium sp. | reverse complement strand
CGCCGGTATGTGCATGCACGGTCTTCACTTCACGCTGCACTTGTTTACCGTTGCCATCGACGATCCATACGCGCTGCAGCTGCAGGTCGACGACGTCGCCTTCTTCCAGATAGATGATCTGATCGGTGGTGCCGGCCAGCGCCAGTGCGTCGGAAGCGAGGAAGTTCTCGCCGTTGCCGACGCCGACGATCGGCGGCGAGCCGCGGCGCGCGCCGACTACACGGTGCGGCTCGTCGCGGCAGAACACGGCGATCGCGAAAGCGCCGGTCAGCCGCTTCGTCGCCAGTTGCACGGTTTCGAACAGATCGCCGGTGTACAGGTGATCGACCAGATGCGCGATGACTTCGGTATCGGTCTGGCTTTCGAAGACGTAGCCTGACGCTTTTAATTCATCCCGCAGCTCGTCATGGTTTTCGATGATGCCGTTGTGGACCAGCGCGATGCGTTCGCGCGAGAAATGCGGATGCGCATTGTGCGATGCCGGCGCGCCGTGTGTGGCCCAGCGTGTGTGGGCGATGCCGGTAAAGCCGGCGAGGCCCGAGCCGTCGATCTGCTTTTCCAGCTCTGCCACGCGTGAGGTGCTGCGCGAGCGTTCGAGTTTGCCGTCCACGTGCAACGCGATGCCGCAGGAATCGTAGCCGCGGTATTCAAGGCGCTTCAGGCCTTCGATCAGGATGGGAGTGATGTCGCGTTGGGCGACGGCGCCGACGATGCCGCACATGGAAAACCTCGTTTCATTGAATGAATGGCAAAGAGTCTAGACGAGGGTTTGTGAAATAAGTTTTCAAAATATTTGAAAAATTGACTTAATATTTTATTCAAGTAGACTTGAGAAATAATATTTCAAATATTGAGGAAATATTTTCAAATGAGCGATGAACTTATTCTGGATGAACTGGATCGCCGCATCCTGAATGCGCTGCAAGCCGATGCGTCGCAGACCAATCATGAATTGGCGCAGGCTGTGCACGCTTCGCCGCCAACCTGTTTGCGTCGCGTAAAGCGGCTGGTCGATGCCGGTGTGATCGAAAAGCAGGTGGCGATCGTCGCGCCTGCCAGCGTGGGCGCGCGATTGACGGCAATCGTCGAAATCACGCTGGACAATCAGGCGGCGGAGCGGCAGCAGGAATTCGAGGAGTTGGTTGCCGGCGAGGCTGCGGTGTTGCAGTGTTATCGCGTGTCGCCGGGGCCGGATTTCGTGCTGATCGTGCAGGTGGCCGATATGCCTGCCTATCATGCGCTGGCACATCGCGTCTTTGCCGCGCATGCCAATGTGCGCAATGTGAAAAGTTTCTTTTCGATCCACCGCAGCAAGTTCGAGACGCGCATCGACGTCTGATATCTGCGCTCGTTGGCTCTCAAAACATTGCATTGCGGCTGTTTCCGTGATGCCTTCGCGGCAGATTTCGCACTAGAACATTTCCAGGAACTGCTTCGCAGCGGCCGACAATCGCTGTCCGCGTAGCCAGGTGATCGCCACTGCCGATTCGAGCCGGCAGCCGGCGATATCCATGATGTGCAGTGCTTCGCTGGGTTTCAGCAGCGCCGCCGAGCGCGGAATGATGGCGGCGCCCAGCCCCAGCTCGACCAGATTCAGCAAGGCCATCACGTTGTCGCTTTCGCAGAACACGGTCGGCTCGACATCGGCGGCACGCAGTTCGTCCCACACCATGTCGTGGCAGAAGATGCCTTGCTGGCGCTGCATCAGCAGCAACGGCTGCCGTGCGAGTTCGGGCAGCGTGGTCGCCTTCGGTTGGCGCTTGTCCTTGATCTTGCGCGTAACGGCAACCCACGGTTCCGTCAACAATGGAATCTGTTCGTAGCTGTTGTCATCGATCGGCAATCGCACGATGCCGACCTCGATCACGCGTTTGTCCAGCAGCTCCAGGATGCGATAGGTATTGCCTTCGCGCCACTGGAAATTGACTTCCGGATACGCCGCGTGAAATTCGGCGATGCGCGGCGGCATGTAAAGGTGGCCGATGCCGGGCGGGCTGCCGATTGCCAGCGTACCGCGCAGGCCTTGATCGAATTCGCGGATTTCCTTCGCCGTCGTATCGACCAGTCCGACGATCTGCTCGGCGCGCTGGTATAGCGCATGGCCGGCTTCGGTCAGCCGCAGGCTTTTCGTATTGCGTTCGATCAGTCGCGCGCCGAGTTCGTCTTCCAGCATTTTCAATTGCAGGCTCAATGGCGGCTGCGCCATGTGCAGACGGCGTGCGGCACGGCTGATCTGGCCCTCTTCG
>DATDLO010000328.1:0-2995 GCA_036519215.1 Oxalicibacterium sp. | reverse complement strand
GAACCGATCGCGATCACCCATTCGCCGACACGAATCTTGTCCGAGTCGCCCATCGTCAGGCGCGGCAGGTTACTCCCGTCGATCTTCACGATGGCGACGTCAGTGCGTTTGTCGGCACCGATGATCTTGGCTTTGAACTCGCGCTTGTCGGTCAGCGTTACATACACCTCGTCCGCACCGTCGACGACGTGTGCGTTCGTCATCACATAGCCATCAGGCGAGATGATGAAACCGGAGCCCACGCCACGTGGCACTTCCTCTTCTGCTTCCGGTGCAGGCGTCTGCTTGCGACCACGCGGCGACGGCTGCGTCGGCGGAATCGGCACGCCGAAGAAACGACGGAAGAATTCCTGCATTTCTTCGTCCTGCGTGACATCGCCGCGCTGACTGATCTTTGCTCGTTCGGTCGTACGAATATTGACGACGGCATTCCCGGTCTTTTCGACCAGGGCGGCAAAGTCCGGCAAGGCCGCGACCGTTGGCGCCACCACCGCCGGTGCAGAAGCTGCCGGCGGCGCTGCATTCGCAGTAGCGGAAATGAAGAAAGCACCGGCGATTCCAGCCAGCACGATGGAAAGTTTTTTCTGAACAGGAATTGTTTTCATACGCTTACTTGCAAAAGCAAAGACGGGATGAGAAAAAATCAGCAGATGAATCAACGAGGGATCGGAGAGATATCAGCGGGACTTGAGTTCGATAGAATTGGCGACCTGGCGGATTGCCGCAGCCGGCACCTCGCCGACGACCGTCAACCAGTAATCGCCCTGACGTTTGCCGACGATGTTCATCGCGCCCTGCTGCATCGAACCTTCGGTACGGCTTTGCGAACCGGCTTCAATGAACACGGAAATTGCGGCCAGGCCGTCGGAATAAACGATCTGCGACACCTCGCGCTGCGTCGGCGCGGTATTGTCGCCCGTCGTATCCGTAATCAGTCGTTTCATCTCGCGCACTTTCCTGAAGCCCGGCGGCACGCCCTTGACGGACCATGCCGACAGATCGGCATCCTGCATCACGGCATTCTCGACGCGCCAGCCGTGCGTGTCCTTGAAGCTGGGCTTGGCCTGATTCGGGTCCACATGGCCGATCACGATCTGTGTGAAGGCAATCTGTTCAACTACATTGCCCTTGTCGTTCAGCGTCTGCGCCTTCAGCAGCAGACCGGTCTTCTTCTCCGCCCACAGTTTGTAACCGTAGCGGAGATTGTCTTTCGGCTCCAGCACGATCGCCTGGCAATCGTAACCGGCGACGCGTCCCGTCTCGCCCTTTTTCATCTCGTAATGCTGGGCCAGATCATCCGGATTGGCGCCGAGGATGGCAGGAAAGACATCCTTGTTGACGCGCTTCTCCACACGGATGGATTTGATCTCCGGAACGTAGCAGGCGATCTCTTCGTTGTTGCGTATGTATTCGCGCGGTTTGCCGTCGAGGATTTCCAGTTTTTCCAGTTCGTTTTTGCCGTTCAGGATATGCGTGATGCGCGACGTGCGCACCTGATTGCCCTGCTGATAAACGAAGGTGCCCGAGTAATTCAACTTCTGCGCAGACGACTGAATCTTCTTCAGCCAGGTCTGCGTGTCATGCAAATTATGCAAATTGACGTTCGGCTCGGTGCCTTGTGCATGGGATGCAAACGCAATGAAGCTTGAGCAAAGTACGACGAATCTGAAGAATCCCAATGTCTGCCGCATATCAGTTACTTTTCCGAATCAACAGCAAACGTGGCCGAACGGGCGTATTGCGCAGTGCTGTACACAGAAGGAGAAAAACGCTGGTGCGCCAGCAGGTATTCGTCGATGCGCGGATCGCGCAGCACTTCGCCTTCCTGGCTGGCGACAGTCACCGTTTCCGGTGCGGCCGATGCCATCGCAGGAGCAGGAGCCGATGCCAGCGTCGGTGCTGCATGCTGATTCTGCGTCATCATCTGTGGAACGGTCAGGAAGGCTGCCACAGCGACAGCAGCGGCAGCCATGCCCGGCATCGCGAAACGCCGCAGCGGCGATGCATCTTTTGCCGTCACACGCTTGTTGGCCGGCACCATAATGGTCGGCTCGTCTTCCAGACGGGCAAACATGCGTGCATTGAAATCGGCGCTCAAGCGAACATTCAATTCATCGGAACGCAGGGCGTCACCCGCCTGATGGTAGAGATTCCACGCATCGCGCCCCTCGTCCTGGCGCAAGGCGGCCAGAACGACATCGAGATGCCCGTCAGGCAATTCGCCATCGGCAAAGGCAGAAATCTGTTCCCGCGTCATATTCGTCGTATTCATCACAACCCCGAAAAAATTAAGGCTACCCCTGTATTTAGCAAAAAAACGCTTCTTTCCGTTTTTACCAACGCTTATCGATTGCCGTGTCCAGCAACGGCCTTAATTTTTCCGAAATCGCTTCGCGCGCACGGAAAATCCGGCTGCGCACCGTGCCGATCGGACAACCCATCGACTCGGCGATTTCGTCGTAGCTCAACCCTTCGATCTCGCGCAGGGTGATTGCCATTCGCAACTCTTCCGGCAGTTCGTCCATCGCGACGTTCAGCGTCTGGGCGATTTGCTTGGTTGCCAACAGCGACTCCGGCGTGTTGATATCTCTTAGGTGGTCGCCATCGTCAAAAGTTTCGGCTTCCTCGACATCGGCCTCGGTCGATGTCGGCGCCCTGCGCCCTTGCGTCACCAGGTAGTTTTTCGCCGTGTTGATCCCGATCCGGTACAGCCACGTATAGAACGCGGAATCGCCGCGAAACTGGGGCAACGCACGATAGGCCTTGATGAATGCCTCCTGCACGACATCCTCGGCTTCCGCCTGGTCGCGCACAAGCCGCGATACCAGTCGCATCAGTTTTCGTTGGTACTTGATCACCAACAGCTCGAAAGCCTTCTTGTCACCGCGTTGCACACGCTCGACAAGCTGCTGATCAATATCGCGTTCTGTCGTCAAATCCCCGTTCCCTTGTTATGTCGCAACACGCACGCGCTCGTGCTGTTGACTGGGCGAAA
>DATDLO010000327.1:0-3798 GCA_036519215.1 Oxalicibacterium sp. | reverse complement strand
AGGTTAGCTCAGGGGTAGAGCGATCGCCTCACACGCGATAGGTCACAAGTTCGAAACTTGTACTTCCCACCAGAACATGCAGTTGCAAAAAGCCCGCCAAATGGCGGGCTTTTTGTTTGTGCGGAGAAATCTGCTGCACCGGGCCAGTGCCGGTGGTGCGGCCTGTATCGAATGAGCACGGCGCAACGCGGGCAATGCCGCCGCGCCGTGACGATTAGCTGCAAAAATCCAGCGGCAGTCGACGCGGGAAATGCTGGCCGGCGCCGGGTTTGTCGGCGTCGCGCAATGCACGCCACGTATAGGTCAGCGCATTTTCGACGGCCTGCATCATGTCTTCTCCCAGCGCCAGACGGCCGGCCAGCGTGCTGGCCAGTGTGCAACCAGAACCGTGATAGCTGCCCGGCAGGCGTTCGCAGGTGAAGGTTCTGAACGAGCCGTCGCGCGAATACAGGCGATTGTGTACTTCATGTTCGTCGCCGTGTCCGCCGGTGATCAGCAGATGCCGGCAGAACGGCAGAATTTTCTCTGCGCACTGGTCCGGCGTACCGTCCGGCAGTTCAGCCAGGATGCGTGCCTCGGGCAGATTCGGCGTGGCGATCGTGGCGATCGGCAGCAGGCGTTCGCGCATCGCATAGCCGACGTCATCCTTGCCCAGCGAACCGCCGCCACCTGCACGTAGAACAGGATCGCAGACGATCGGCACGTTCGGCAGGCGCTTCAGGATCTGCACGACGGTATCGACCATTTCCACCGAACCCAGCATGCCGAGCTTGACGCCGGCGATCGTCAGGTCCGAGATGACGGCATCGGCCTGCGCCAGCACCCATGCGGCATCGAGGACACGAAAATCGGAAACGTCGATCGAGTTCTGCACGGTCAGCGCCGTGACAGTGGGCGCGGCGTGGCAGCCTTGCGCCATCAGTGCTTCGATGTCGGCCTGCAGGCCCGCACCGCCGCTGGGATCGTGGCCGGACAGACAGAGGACGATGGGGCGCGTGTTGGAAGTGTTCATCTGACAGGAATCGCTATGCGTTGAAACAAACGTGGATACGAGTGCGATGCGTTGCTGCAGAATGCGGCGTGGCATCAGCGCCGGCTATTATAGCTTCGGCATGCGAGGAAATCGCCTGTCGGGGCGGTGCCGGCAGTATCGACAGCGGAGACGTTCAGGCAAACAGGTGCGGCTGGCGCATCAGTTCGCGCATTTCGTCGGCCGGCAGCGGGTGGGCGATGAAAAAGCCCTGGATTTCGTCGCAGGTCAGCGTGCGCAGGATCGACAGTTGTTCCGCCGTTTCCACGCCTTCGGCGACGACGCGCATGCCGAGCGCTTTTGCCATTGAGACGATGGCGGTAAAGAAGCGTTCGCCTTCCTTGCCGCAGCCGAGTTGCGATGTGAACGTCCGGTCGACTTTCAACACGTCGGTGTCCATGCGCTGCAATTGCGACAACGACGAGTAACCGGTGCCGAAGTCGTCGATATGAATGCCGATGCCCATGCCGCTGAGGCTGGCGATTTCGTCGAAGAGGTCGCCGTCGCCGCGCATCATTGCGGATTCGGTCAATTCGATTTCCAGCAGCGACGAGGGTAGCGCGTATTTTTCCAGGCCGGCCGCGATGGCGCGTTGCACCTTGTTGTCGGCAAATTGCCGCGCCGAGATGTTGACCGATATCGGCACTACGTCCAACCCCTGGCTGCGCCAGTCCGTCATCTGCGCACAAACCTTGTCGACCACGATATCGCCGATCTGGCCGATCATGCCGGTTTCCTCGGCCAGCGCGATGAAATCAGCCGGCTGGATCAGGCCGCGTTGCGGATGCTGCCAGCGAATCAGCGCCTCAGCGCCAAGCAGCTTGCCCGATTGCGCATGCACGCGCGGCTGGTAGTGGATCAGGAACTGGTCGTCGCGGATCGCCCGCATCAGCTCCTGTTCGGTGTCGAGGCGGTTCTGGATGGTTTCGTACAGCATGCAGTCGTAGAAACGGAATCGTCCCTTGCCGCCGTTTTTTGCCGCATACATGGCGATGTCTGCATTCTTCAGCAGCGTATCGACGTCGCGGCCGTCGCGCGGAAACATGCTGATGCCGATCGATGCGCAGACACGATGCTTCTGCAGTCGTGCGCCGCGCATCAGCTCGAACGGTTCGCACAATGTCTGGTTGAGCGCGCAGGCGATGTGGGCGACTTCCTCGTCGGCATGCACGCCTTCCAGCACGACGGTGAATTCGTCGCCGCCGATACGTATCACCTTGTCGGTCGAACGCAGCACCGATTTCAAGCGTGCTGCAACTGCGCATAACAGCTGGTCGCCGGCAGAATGGCCGAGCGTGTCGTTGATGATCTTGAAGTCGTCGAGATCGATGAAGAGGATGGCAATCTGCGCAGCGTTGTCGTGCGCTGCAAGCAGTGCCTGCGGCAGGTATTGCATCAGCCAGCGGCGGTTGGGCAGGGAAGTCAGGCCATCTTCGGAGGCGCGCCGGGCCAGTTCGCGTTCGTGACGTTTGGATTCGCTGATGTCGCGCACGGTGACGGCAAGACCATTGTCGGAACGCACGAACTTGCGGTTCAGCCATTCGGCCGAAATCGGATTTTCTTCCGGTATGCGATAGTCGTCCTCGTAGAAGCCGGTTTCCATTGCGCCGCGATAGGTGTGCATCAGCCGCTCGAAGTATTCGCCGGAATAGAAGGTCGAAATGCGTGTGCGGAGAAAGTCGCGCCGGCTCATGCCGAACAGCGTCGCCCCTTTTTCGTTGCAGTCGCCGATGCCGAAATCGACGATATGACCGCTGCGATCGCGATATGGCACGAGGATGTAGAAACCTTCGTTGCCGCCTTCGGTCGCGAGCCGATAGGTTTCGCGTATCGATTCGGCCTGCCGTTTCCGCCAGCTCAGGCGAATCGATACCCAGCTTGCCGCGATGGCAAACATGAACAATAGGATGCTGATTGCAGCGGCGATCTGGTGATAGAGCGCGGCATCGCGTTCGTAGGCCAGCAGCACTTGGCTGCGATCCAGCGCAACCAGGGCGATGAACGGATAGCCGTTCAGCTTTTGTTCGGCGACGATATACCGATGTGCGTTCAATGGACCGGACTTGTTGTCGACCGTTCCGCTGGCCTGCCACATCCTTTCGATGCCGTCCTCGCCGAGAAAGGCGAGGACGCTGCCCTTGTCGAGTACCGGATCGCCGGCGAACAGCGAGAAAAACGTGGGCGCAACGCCCATCACCAGTACGCCGCCGAATGAACCATCGGACTTGTCGATGCGGCGCGTGGCCTGGATGATCTCGCGTCCGCTCAGCCGTCCCACGGTACGTGTGCCGAGCAGCAGTTCGCCATCGGGATTGGCGCGATGAATGCGGAAGTATTCGCGGTCGCTGATCGTGAATTGACGCGTGATCGGCATCGAGGCGGTAACCGGCCTGCCGGTTTCGTCATAGATGGAAATCGAGACGAACTGTGGGATGCTCAACAGGCCGTTGTCGGCCATGTCGGCGAAACTGGAGCGGTTGTCGTCATGTTCCCAGCTGTATTTGATTTGTCGCGACAACTGGTCGAGCTGTTCGACGGTTCGGGTGAGGTACTGCGCATAGGTGCGCGAAATCGACGTTGCCTGTCTGTGTGCCTGTTCTTCCAGCGTAGCCTTGTCGTTGTCGAGCTTGGCGGCGATGATGCTCCACAAGATGCCGGTCAGCGCCAGTGCGATTCCCGGATAGAGCAACAGGAAGCGCAGGTTATGCCTGACGAAGCTGCTCCAGCCGTCACGAAAACGATTTTCGGAAATCTTCACATGCATGGAG
>DATDLO010000326.1:0-4291 GCA_036519215.1 Oxalicibacterium sp. | reverse complement strand
CCTGCACGATCAGCACGCTCTCCTCGGCCAGCAATTGATAGGCAAATTCCTGGTCGTCGGCGATCGGATACATGGCCGGATCAAGTCGCGGGAACATGTAGAGCGCCGATTTCGGCTTGACGCAGGTAACGCCGGGAATATCGGTCAACAGCCTGTGCGCCAGATCGCGTTGCTTCAACAGACGACCGCCGGGAGCTACCAGATCATTAATGCTCTGGTAGCCGCCCAATGCGGTCTGGATCGCATACTGTCCCGGCGCGTTGGCACACAGGCGCATCGAAGCCAGCATGTTCAGGCCCTCGATGTAATCCTTCGCATGGCGCTTCTCGCCGGACACGATCATCCAGCCGGCACGATAGCCGCAGGAACGATAGTTTTTCGACAGACCGTTGAACGTGATGAACAGCACGTCGTCGGCCAGCGAGGCGATCGACACGTGTTTTTCACCGTCGTACAGCACCTTGTCGTAGATTTCGTCGGCAAACACGATTAGCTGGTGCTGACGCGCAAGCTCGACTATCTGCTCCAGCAGCTCGACCGGATACAGCGCGCCGGTCGGATTGTTCGGGTTGATGACGACGATGGCCTTGGTGTTCGCATTGATCTTGCGCTTGATGTCGTCGATATCGGGCAACCAGCCGGCCTGTTCGTCGCAGACGTAATGCACCGGCGTGCCGCCGGAAAGACTGACTGCGGCCGTCCACAGCGGATAATCCGGCGACGGTACCAGCACTTCGTCGTAACTGTTGAGCAGCGCGTTCATGCTCATCACGATCAGTTCGGAAGCGCCATTGCCCAGGTAGATGTCATCGATCGTCACGCCCTCGATCTTCTTTTCCTGCGAATAGTGCATGATCGCCTTGCGCGGCGCGAACAGGCCCTTCGAATCCGTATAGCCGGACGCGTTGCTCATGTTGCGGATCATGTCCTGCACGATCTCGTCGGGCGCATCGAAGCCGAAGGTCGCCAGGTTGCCGATGTTCAGCTTGATGATCTTGTGACCGTCTTCCTCCATCTGCCGTGCCTTCTCCAGCACGGGGCCGCGAATGTCGTAGCAGACGTCAGCCAGTTTTTTCGATTTTTGAATCGGTCGCACAGCGATTGTTCCTTGTGGTTTCTGCGGAAGCGTCGGGCGCTCCGATGGAAGGACGTGCGGCGGGGGAGATCGCATGCAGTCATCGAACGACTGCCGGATGTTGCGCCGCGAAAGAGAGCCATTTTGCCGAAAGGAAGCGATTTTATCAATCGATACCGCCAGTTCGCCGCCAGTTCGCCGGCGGTATGCAGCCGCATATGGCCGTTCCTGCAAGGCATTGCCTGCGCTCCATGCGACGGCAGCCGAACCGTTACAATAGACAATCCTCGACTTTCCCTGCCGGATTCCGGCCATTGTCATGAAGCTCCACAACACGCCTACCCAGCAATACCAGACCGTGACCGCCTACGACGAGAGCGGTGTCGAAATCAACATGAACCGTTTCAGCCACAGCCTGACGGTGATGCCGGAAACGCCGCCGGCCGCATGGCCCGTTTCCTCATTCGAAGCCTTGCAGGTCGAACACTTCGAACAGATCGGTGCCTCCTCCCCCGATGTTGTCATCCTCGGCACCGGTGCGCAGCAGCGCTTTGCCCATCCGCGCCTGACGACTCCGCTGACCTCACGCCGCATCGGCGTCGAATGCATGGACAACCAGGCTGCCTGCCGTACTTACAACATCCTGATGGGCGAAGGCCGCAAGGTCGCACTGGCACTGATTTTCGAAAGCTGAATGGAAACACCGTTCGAGCTGATGCGAACGCATTCGGTCCATTTCGCTGATATCGAATTGGCATGACAATAGACGGAAGACGAACCATACATGTTCATTTCATCAATTTCCGGTGAAATAACTTGAAAAATGGAAAGTTGACCGCATGTCCATTGACGATCGATCATCCTTCATGAAAGAAAGCGAACACATGGATCAACAAAGCGCTCCGGCGGAACGCCCTTCGGCCCTCAACATGATGGTGCCCGATTTCTCCGCATCGATGACAGGTGGTCGCAACTTCCAACTGTCTGATTACAAAGGCAAAAAGATCGTCCTGTATTTCTATCCAAAGGACAATACGCCCGGCTGCACGACAGAAGGCATGCAGTTTCGCGACCTTCATGAACAGTTCCGCGCCGCCAACGCGGAAATCATCGGCGTTAGCCGCGACAGCCTGCGTTCGCACGATGGCTTCAAAAGCAAACTCGGCCTGCCATTCGAACTGATTTCCGACCCTGACGAAACGGTCTGCATCATGTTCGATGTCATGAAGATGAAAAACATGTATGGCAAGAAAGTGCGCGGTGTCGAACGCTCCACTTTTGTCATTGACGAGTCTGGCAGATTGGTGAAAGAATGGCGTGGAGTCAAAGTGCCTGGACACATCGACGAAGTGCTGGATTTCGTGAAGGCCCTTGCCTAGGGTGACAGAACCCATTGAATTCAAAAGAATATTTTTCTAGAAGAGCCGTTTGCGGATTAGGCCTTGCGCCTTCCCAAACGGCTTTTTTGCTTTTCGATTCGCGACGCATGCTGTTGCTGTGCGCCGTTGCCGTTTTCTCCCTTCCCTCAACTCTCTTCCATCGTTCTTTGGCTGTAGTCGTCTGTACGCTGTTTCCCATACTTTCCAGATCGAGGTCCTGATGCCCCTACCAAAAATTCCGACCAAGCCCGCTGCATTGTTGTCTCCACAAGACTATCCGAAGGCTGACAAGGAAAAGATCGTCAAACCACTGACCCTGATCGAACCCGCTGCACGCAAGATTGATACGCCTCCTGCTTCACCACGCGCCAAGATCGACAAGATTCCTGTCGAAAAACCACGGGCCGTCTCGTCGCAACCGCTCTCTTCCGCATCGAAAACGAACCGCCGCCCGATCGCCAAGGTCGGTGGCATGACGAAATTGTTCGTGCTCGATACCAATGTGCTGATGCACGATCCGACTTCGCTGTTCCGCTTCGAGGAGCACGACGTCTATCTACCGATGGTCACGCTGGAAGAACTGGACAACCACAAGAAGGGCATGTCCGAAGTGGCACGCAGTGCACGCCAGGTCTCGCGTTCGCTGGATGCGCTGGTCAGCGGCATCGAGGAAAACGAAATCGACGAAGGCATTCCGCTTTCCAAACTCGGCAACAAGGATGCACGCGGACGCCTGTTTTTCCAGACCAAACTGCAGAATGTCTCACTTCCCGACGGCCTACCGATCGGCAAGGCCGACAACCAGATCCTCGGTGTGGTCCGTGCGCTGGAAGACCAGTATCCCGGGCGTGCCATCGTGCTGGTATCCAAGGACATCAACATGCGCATCAAAGCGTGCGCAATGGGCCTGCCGGCGGAAGAATACTTCAATGACCACGTTCTCGAAGATACCGACCTGCTCTACTCCGGCATCATGCAGCTGCCGGACGATTTCTGGACCAGGCACGGCAAGGGCATGGAATCGTGGCAGGAGAACAAGCACGGTACCGGCTACACCTTCTACCGCCTGACCGGTCCGCTGGTGCCGCAGATGCTGGTCAACCAGTTCGTCTTCATGGAGCCGCAGAACGGCGAAGCATCGTTCTATGGGCAGGTGCGCCAGATCAACGGCAAGACCGCCGTGATCCAGACGCTGCGCGATTACACCCACACCAAGAACAGCGTGTGGGGCGTGACGGCGCGCAACCGTGAACAGAACTTCGCGTTGAACCTGCTGATGGATCCGGAATGCGATTTCGTCACGCTGCTCGGCCAGGCCGGCACCGGCAAGACGCTGCTGGCGCTCGCATCAGGACTGGCGCAGGTGCTGGAAACCAAGCTCTACAGCGAAATCATCGTCACCCGCGTGACGGTGCCGGTCGGCGAAGACATCGGCTTCCTGCCAGGTACCGAGGAAGAAAAGATGTCGCCGTGGATGGGCGCCTTCGACGACAACCTCGAAGTGCTGAACAAGGCCGACACCGATGCCGGCGAATGGGGCCGTGCGGCGACGCAGGACCTGATCCGCTCGCGCATCAAGATCAAGTCGCTGAACTTCATGCGCGGCCGCACCTTCGTCAACAAGTACCTGATCATCGACGAAGCGCAGAACCTGACACCGAAGCAGATGAAAACGCTGGTCACGCGCGCCGGCCCCGGTACCAAGATCGTCTGTCTCGGCAACATCGCGCAGATCGACACGCCGTATCTCACGGAGATGACCTCAGGCCTCACCTATTCCGTGAACCGTTTCCGCGGCTGGCCGCACTCCGGTCACATCACCCTGATGCGCGGAGAG
>DATDLO010000325.1:0-5448 GCA_036519215.1 Oxalicibacterium sp. | reverse complement strand
ATTTGACATGAACTCATCAATTGCCTAAAATAAGCCCTCGTTATTCGAACAGGGATATCAAACAAACAGGAAAACGTGAGGTTGTCGTGACGCACGCGACAGAATGTATGGATGTCGCTAAACTCGCGGTCATGAATGACATCGCCAAACTTGTTGCAGTTAATGATTCGATCCGCATCCTGCAGAGCGTCCGTCGCATTGCACAATGCGTGGAGCACCATTCGAAACGCCTGGCAGTCACTCACAACATCACGTCGCCGCAACTCGTGGCACTTCTGGCAATTGCCCAACTGGGCCCCAGCACGCTGAAGTCCATCGGACGCGCGATTCAGCTCAGCCCCAGCACTGTGGTCGGTATCGTCGATCGTCTGGAAGAAAAAGGGCTGGTCTATCGCGAACGCGATACCAAGGATCGCCGCAACGTTTTCGTTGCGGTCACAGCCGCCGGCCAGACGGTCCTGGCCAATGCCCCCTCAGCCTTGCCGAACGGATTCGGCAGCGCATTGGGTGCATTGTCGGAAGCCGAACGGCAGACGCTGATGCTCACGCTGGAACAGTTCGCAACGTTGCTGGAAGCGAAGATACCTGTGCCTGTGCAGGAAACGGAAACCGGACAATCCGGCATTCCCGCTCCGCACCTCTGATTTCCCCTAGCACGAGTGTAACTGCGGCCTTAGCGGTCGCGGGGATCGCTTTTCTCGAAAAAAGGAGAAAGCATGACCGCACGAGTACTATCGCCGGCGCCGACACATGCCGTACTGCGTAAACCAACGCGCGGCGACGGCGCCGCATTGCATGACCTGATCGCACGCTGTCCACCGCTCGATCTGAACTCCCGCTACGCCTATCTGCTGCTGTGCGAACACCATGCAGATACCTGTGTCGTCGCGGAACTGGACGGCAAGCTGGTTGGTGCCGTCACTGCCTATTTCGTTCCGGCGCATCCCGACACGCTGTTTGTCTGGCAGGTCGCCGTTGCGCCTGTCATGCAGGGCCAGCGTCTGGCGTCGCGCATGCTCGATCGTCTGGTTGAGCGTTGCGCCACCGACCGTCCGCTGCGCGTCGTGCAGGCCACCATCAGCCCCAGCAACATTGCCTCACGCAAGCTGTTCACCAGCCTGGCCGCGCGCCATGGACTGGAAATCACCGGCAGCCTGCTGTTTTCCGCCGCCGATTTCGGCGATGGCGAACATGAAGAGGAATGGCTGTACCAAATCGGTCCGTGGCCGCGTCGCTGACACGCCACGAACCTTTCATTCACCCACACAAGGAGAAACCATGCGTATATTCAACCGACTGGAATCCGAGGTGCGCGGTTACATACGATCGTTCCCCACCATATTTTCGAAGGCGCAGAATGCCGTACTCACCGATGAGAGCGGTACCGAATACATCGATTTTCTGGCAGGCGCCGGCACGCTGAACTACGGTCACAACAATCCGCAACTGAAAAAAGCCGCCATCGAGTATTTGAGTGAAGACGGTATCGTGCACGGCCTGGACATGGCCACCAGCGCGAAGAAGCAATTCCTGCAGACCTTCGAGGATTGCATTCTCAAGCCGCGCAACCTGCAATACAAATTTCAGTTCACCGGCCCGACCGGCACCAATGCCGTCGAAGCGGCGATCAAGCTGGCACGTAACGCCACCGGACGCCGTTCGGTGGTCTCGTTCACCAACGGTTTCCACGGCGTCACGCTGGGTGCGCTGGCGCTGACCGGCAACAGCAAATTCCGTGATGCCTCCGGCACTGCGCTGAACGACGTGCACCGCGCGCCGTACTCCGGCTATTACGGCATGGACGTCGACACGATCGCGATGCTGGAAAAACTGATTGATGATCCGAGCAGCGGCGTCGATCTGCCGGCCGCTGTCATCGTCGAATGCGTGCAGGGCGAAGGCGGTCTGAATGTCGCCGGCCTGAATTGGCTCAAGCGCCTGGAGCAACTGTGCCAGCGCCACGGCATCCTGATGATCGTCGATGACATCCAGGCCGGTTGCGGCCGCACGGGTACCTTCTTCAGTTTCGAGCCGGCCGGTATTCGCCCGGACATCGTCACGCTGTCGAAATCGCTGTCGGGCTTCGGCCTGCCGATGGCACTGTTGCTGATGAAACCGGAACTGGACGTCTGGAAACCGGGCCAGCACAACGGCACCTTCCGCGGCAACAACCTCGCCTTCGTCACCGCGACGGCGGCGCTGGAACACTACTGGCGCAATAACCATTTCCAGACCGCGATCCAGAAGAAGGCGCAACTGATCCAGACCTTCCTCGACAAGCTGGTCAGCGGTTATCCGCAGGCCAAGCTGACGCGTCGCGGCCGCGGCATGATGCAGGGCGTGGCGTGTGCCGATCCGGCGCTGGCCGACCGCATCACGTCGATCGCATTCCAGAACGGTCTGATCATCGAAACTTCTGGCGGCCGCGATGAAGTCGTCAAGCTGCTGGTGCCGCTGACGATCGAGCAGGAAACGCTGCTGAAAGGTTTGGACATTCTTGAACAGGCGGTATCCGAAGCCGTCAGCGAAGTCCGCAGCCGTGCTGTGGCAGGAAAGGCGGTGGAAGCATGATCGTTCGTCGACTGCAGGACATTCTGAATACGCCGCGCGACGTGCAGGCAAAGACCTGGTGCAGCCGCCGCCTGCTGCTGGCGGAAGACGGCATGGGTTTTTCGATGCACCACACTGTCATCTACGCCGGCACCGAAACGCACATCTGGTATCAGAACCATCTGGAAGGCGTGTATTGCGTGCAGGGTACCGGCTCGGTAGAACTGATCGACACCGGCGAGGTCTTCAAGATCGAGCCCGGCACGTTGTACGCGCTGAACAAGCACGACAACCACATGCTGCGCGCCGATCCCGAAGGCGATCTGCATCTGATTTGCTCGTTCAATCCGCCGCTGGTCGGCACCGAAGTGCATGACGAAAACGGCGTCTACGCCACGGCCGAGCAGATGAAACAGAAAGCCGCCTGAATCATGAGCAGACAAGGAGAAAGGAGATGATCATGTTGTCGCAAGATGCCTACCCGACCCGCACGCAACAGAGCGCCGCCATTCTCGCGCGGCACGATCCGGTGGTCTACGATCGCCTGCCGCGCACGCCGCATCATCATGTATTCCTCGACGATGCGCAGCGTGAAGCGTATCAGCGCGACGGCTTCCTGCTGATGCCGGATCTGTTCGACAAGGAAGAAGTGACCTTCCTGTTCGATACGATGCAGAACATGCGCGAGGAATTCACGCATGCCGGCCGGCCGGAAGTGATTGCCGAGCCGGGCAGCGGCGAAGTGCGTTCGATTTTCAATGTGCATCGCCTGAACGAAATCTTCGCCAATCTCGTGCGCGATCCGCGCGTGCTGAACGTGGCGCGCGAAATCCTGGGTAGCGAGGTTTACATCCACCAGTCGCGCATCAACTACAAGCCAGGCTTCAACGGCAAGGAGTTCTACTGGCATTCGGATTTCGAAACCTGGCACAGCGAAGACGGCATGCCGGCGATGCGCGCATTGAGCTGCTCGATCCTGCTGACCGACAACAGCGAAGCCAACGGTCCGCTGATGCTCATTCCCGGTTCGCACCAGCACTATGTGTCCTGCATGGGCGAAACGCCGGACGAGAACTACAAGAAGTCGCTGAAGAAGCAGGAAGTCGGCGTACCCGATGAAATCCTGCTGCGCTACCTGGCCGACATGGGCGGCATCAAGTCCTGCACCGGCAAGGCCGGCTCGGTGATCTTCTTCGACTGCAACACGATGCACGGTTCCAACGGCAATATCACGCCGTATCCGCGCAGCAATGTGTTCTTCGTCTACAACAGCATCGACAACCAGCTGGAAACGCCGCGCAACGGTCTGACGCCGCGGCCGGAATTCGTCGCCGCGCGCGAGGACATCGCGCCGCTGTCGCATGCGCCGCTGGTAATAGCCTGAAGTCGTTGTCGCAACCGGCGCCTGGGGCGCCGGTTTTTCTTTGCCGGAAGGGAAGGTGATGGAAGAGACTTATCTGCGCTCGTTCGCGTTGTTCTTCGCGCTGTTTAATCCCTTCCTGATGAGCATCTACCTGCTCGACCTGATCCGGGGTTTGTCGACGCGGGTATTTACGACAGTGCTGATCCGCGGCAGCCTGATCAGTGCGACGGTCTTCACACTGTTTGCCTGGGGCGGCGAAGCCTTCTTCCGCGACTATCTGCAGGTACGGTTCGCGTCGTTCCAGATCTTCGGCGGCATCGTCTTTTTGCTGATCGGTCTGCGTTACGTTTTTTCCGGCGCCTACGCGATCGAAAGCATGCGCGACAATCCTGCCGCCATGGCAGGCAGCGTTGCGATGCCGATCATGATCGGGCCGGGTACTGTCAGCGCCTCGGTAGTGATCGGCACACGCCTGCCGCTGCCGAGTGCGGCGGCGGTGATCGTCGGCACGCTAGCCTTGACGGTCACCATCCTCATCGTGATGAAAGTGCTGCACGACAAGCTGAAGAAGCGCCACGCGGCGATGACCGACCGCTATATCGATCTGGTCGGCCGCATGTCGGCATTGCTGATCGGCACCATCGCCATCGACATGATCCTGACCGGGTTGGCCGGCAGCGGTGTTATCCCAGGCGGCCAGGTGCGATAAATTCGGGCGTGGACAAGGGATCGAAATCGACCCATTCGCCGTTCTCGATATGACCTTCGGCGCGTTCGAGGTCGAAGGCGCCGGCCGTGCGCAACGTATCGATTGCCTGCCGTTCTTCCTCCTCCGACATGGCGGTGACTGCAACCAGCATGCCCGACTGCCGCACTGGCGGTACTTCATCTGCTTCCTGCGTACGCGACAGCGAACCTACCAACGAACCGATATGACCACCGACCAGCGCGCCGGTAATGGCACCGAGCGGACCGGTCACGGGTGCCGTAGCCGTGCCGACCGCGCCGCCAATAGCGCCGCCCACGCCGATGCCTGCGGCACTGCCTGCATCGCTGTGTTCGGCACCTGGCGATTCGTCACGGTCGCCGCCGACAGGGTAAAGGTCGTGCTGGCCGGGCGGATTGACGTAAAACGAGGCGATCTGGCCGTTCGGTGCGCCGGCGCGCGCTAGTGCGGCGATGGCATCCTCGACGGCGTCCTGTTGCCCGAAACGTCCTGCGATGATGGTCGTCATGGTCGCTCCTTCGGGGCGCCTGCCCCAGTCTGTACGTTGGAGTGACAACGTCGGCGTGGCGCGAGTTCATGGATGAGCGGAAGACTGTCAGACGTTGTCGCACATCGAGGAAACAATTTGTTGCGGCGCCGCCATAGGTATTGCCGGCCGGATGCTTTTTTCGGGCGGCTGTGGAATACTCATGCGCGAAAGCAAGCTCGCTTTCACCTAAAAAAGCAGTAAATACAAACGACAAATTGTTAGACACTGGAGGAGTATTTATGACGAACGTACAACGTGCACTTGTCCTCGCGGCTTTCT
>DATDLO010000324.1:0-2037 GCA_036519215.1 Oxalicibacterium sp. | reverse complement strand
GCGGAAGTGCTGTACATGCAGTCCGTGCATCGCACCGCCGAAACGGCGATTCGCGCCCGCTCCGAAGTGCGGGAATCATATCTTGCCTGGCGTACCGCCTACGATCTGGCGCGCCATTACCGCGACGAAGTACTCCCATTGCGCAAGCAGGTGTCCGACGACATGCTGCGACGCTACAACGGCATGCTGGCCAGCGTCTTCGACCTGCTGTCCGACGCGCGCCTGCAGATGCAGAGCGCCGGCGCATCGATAGACGCACAACGCAATTACTGGCGGGCCGAAACCGATCTGCAGACAGCGATCAACGGCACCGGCCCGGCAGGCACGAATTTGCAACCTGCATCGACCGTATCGACGGTCTCCGGCAACCAAGATCATTGATGAGGAACGAACATGGTTTCACGCAGACATTTCCTGAGCGGCGCGACGGCCCTGATCGGCGCCGGTTTTGTCAGCCGCGCAAATGCGGCAGCAATTCCCGAAGCGCAGATCGTCCAACATGCGCACACGATGCCGCCGCCGGCACCGCCGAACGGCCGGCCTTTCAATCCTGTCGTCACGTTGAACGGCTGGAGCGCACCGTGGCGCATGAAGAACGGCTGGAAGGAATTTCACCTGATCGCCGAACCGGTGATCCGCGAACTGGCGCCCGGCATGAAAGCCACGCTATGGGGCTACAACGGCTCCAGTCCCGGCCCGACGATCGAAGTGGTGGAGGGCGACAAGGTACGCATCTTCGTCACCAACAAACTGCCCGAACACACGACCATCCACTGGCACGGCCAGCGCCTGCCGAACGGCATGGATGGCGTCGGCGGCGTCACGCAGCCGCAGATTCCGCCGGGCAAGACGTACGTCTATGAATTCGAGGCGAAGCGTCCCGGCACCTTCATGTACCACCCGCATGCGGATGAAGTCACGCAGATGGCAATGGGCATGATGGGGTTCTGGGTCACGCATCCGAAAGACCCGCAGCAATATCGCGTCGATCGTGATTTCGTCTTCCTGTTGAATGCCTACGATATCGAGCCTGGCAGCAGCACGCCGCGTGTCAACACGATGCTGGACTTCAACCTGTGGACCTGGAACAGCCGCGTCTTCCCCGGTATCGATCCCATCGTCTGCCGCCAAGGCGACCGCGTGCGCATCCGTTGCGGCAATCTCAGCATGACCAATCACCCGATCCATCTGCACGGCCACGAATTCGAAGTGACCGGCACCGATGGCGGCTGGGTACCGCCGACGGCACGCTGGCCGGAAGTCACGACAGACGTTGCCGTCGGCCAGATGCGCGCGATCGAATTCGATGCGACGGAGCCGGGCGACTGGGCATTCCATTGCCACAAGGGGCACCACACGATGAATGCGATGGGACACGACGTGCCGACGATGATCGGTGTCGACCAGCGCAAGATCGCCGAGAAAATCGTGCGCATCATCCCGGATTACATGGCAATGGGAAGCAAGGGTATGGCCGACATGGGCACGATGCAAATGCCATTGCCAGAAAACACGCTACCGATGATGAGCGGCAACGGTCCGTTCGGCCCCATCGAAATGGGCGGCATGTTTACCACCGTCAAGATCAGGCCGAATCAGAAGCCCGGCGATTACAGCGATCCCGGCTGGTACAGGCACCCGCAGGGAAGTGTGGCATATGCGTTGAATGGGGAAAAGGAATGAGGGTTTTATTGCCGACGAGAAAAGTTGCTTTACTCGTGACTTGATTTGACGCACCACATCAACTATTCATTAATATTTATGTGTGTTTAAAAACAATTACTTACGACGAAATATTAAAGTGATTTTGATGAATATGTCACTGTAAATTTCCTACACGGATTGCCTGTATTTTCCTATGCGCGATGCAGCGGACGGTTGCTAGGATGAAGGTATCCATAGACCAAGGAGCCATCATGAGCAAAAGCACCATCGATATCGAAACCGCTTTCGAGCAGGATCGTGAATTGGGCGAAGGGCATGACATTGATGCCCTGGGTCCGAGCGACTCGTCGGATAGCGGCAGCGACATGGTCG
>DATDLO010000323.1:0-3511 GCA_036519215.1 Oxalicibacterium sp. | reverse complement strand
CGGTGATGACGTCGCGCGCGCGTTGCGCACTGCTGTCCGGTTGCATCATCGCGAAGCTGTACGCTGAATGCAGGCGCTTGCCTTGCGTGTATTGCCCCATCAGCTTGATCGGATCGTAGCCGCCGACTTCGGCCAGGCTGTATGCGCCGTATTCGTCGAGCAGCGTGCGCACGCGTTCGAGGAAGGGCAGCATTTCCGGCTGGCCCTGATCGTAGATGTGATTCTGGAAACCGTAGGGATGCAATGCTGTACTGGCATCGTCGCGCGCCGGATTGTTGCGCAACTGCTTGTCCTGAAAGATGTGGTTGCAGGCATCGAAGCGGAAACCGGCGACGCCCATGTCCAGCCAGAAACGCATTTCGGAGAGGATCTGTTCCTGCACGGCGGGACTGTGCATGTTCAGATCGGGCTGGCTGGAAAAGAACGAGTGGAAATAATATTGCCGCCGTTCCGCATCCCAGCGCCATGCAGGGCCGCCGAACACCGAGACCCAGTTGTTGGGCGGGCTGCCGTCAGGTTGCGGCGATGCCCATAGATACCAGTCGCCCTTGCCGTTCAGGCCGAGCCGGCTGTCCTTGAACCACTGATGCTGTTCCGACGTGTGCGAGATCACCATGTCGACGATGATGCCGACGCCGGCAGTCTTTGCCTTTGCCAGCAGGCTCTGGAAATCTTCCATTGTGCCGAACATGGGATCGACTGCGCGGTAATCGGCCACGTCGTAGCCGAAATCGACCATCGGCGATTTGAAGAACGGGCTGATCCAGATCGCGTCGACGCCCAGGCTCTTGATATAGGCGAGTTTCTGTTCGATGCCGGCGAGATCGCCGACGCCGTCGTTGTTGGAATCGTTGAAGCTGCGCGGATAGACCTGATAAATAATCATGAAGGCTCGTTGCGTATCTGAGTATTTATTGGGATGCGTCTTCGCGTCCGACAAGCGGAGAGCGGCTTGAGTTCCGTCGCGGCAACAGAATGGATAGACATGCCGCCAGACGGATTGTGCATCATGCGGCGCGGATCTGCAGTGTTGGCAGATCAGAACAGAAACTCAGATGGTACAGACAGAAGCGAGCGCGGGAAGGAAAACCGCACGATGCATGCGCGCAGATGACGCACGATAAAGGAAGCGCGGAGGGAAAAAGAAGGCGAGGAGATGGATGAGCAGCAAAATCGTGCAAAGGATGTACATATTAATCGCGCACGCACGAACGGCTGCCTGGAACGAAAACCGGTGTCCGTTCCAGGCAGCCAATAGAAAAGACAGGCGATGCCTGCCTTTCTATTGCAATCGTTTACTTGGCTTCAGGAGCGGCGGCTGGTGCAGCAGCTTTTGCCTTGGCTTTTTTCTTCGATGCTTTGTGCTTTTTGGTATGTGCTTTCGTTGCTTTGGCTTCTTTTGCAACCGGAGCAGCAGCGTCGGCAGCAGCAGGTTCTTGTGCGAATGCGACGGAAGCAAACAGGCCGGCAACCAGGACAGCGATCAATTTTTTCATGTGAATGCTCTCTCTAAAGGGTGAGGAAAATACGAATCGATGCCGATCCGTACTGGCTTTAACGCCGGGCAGAACAGGCGGTTGACGCATTTTTCAAAAAACTTTGCGCCAGGGGTACCCAGTTTTGTGGATTTCCCGGCAAGCAAAGAAACTGTCGGCGGAGAGGAGCGGCTTGCCTGTCCGGACGGCGACGGCTGTAGACACGGCGCAAGTCTGTCCTTATCCTGTGTGCGCCGGCCAAGCGCCGCACCAATAAAAAGGCATTGCAGAAACGATGCCGACAACAGAGACAGTTTCACAGGAGAGGCGCGGGTATGCGCATACTGATAGTCGAAGACGACGAAGTCTTGTCCGCCGCATTGACGCGTGCGCTCAGCCAGGCTTCGTACAACGTCGATTGCGTGGACAACGGCGAAGATGCATTGCGCGCGCTCAACACCGATACCTATGCGCTGGTGCTGCTGGATATCAATTTGCCGAAGCTGGACGGCCTGACCGTGCTGCGCCGCCTGCGCGAACGCCGCTCGCGAATTCCTGTCCTGATCCTGACCGCGCGCGATACGCTGGACGACCGCGTGCTCGGCCTCGATCTCGGCGCCGACGATTACATGACCAAGCCGTTCGACCTGCCCGAGTTCGAGGCGCGTGTGCGCGCGCTGATCCGTCGCGGCCAGTTCGATGCCGGCAAGAGCCTGACGCACGGCGGCCTGCGTTTCGATCTGGAGGCGCACCGCCTGTTCTACAACGAGCAGCCGGTAGAGCTTTCCGTTCGGGAACTGGCAGTGCTGGAGCTGCTGCTGTCGCGCCAGGGACAGGTGGTGACGAAGGAACAGATGGTCGATCGCTTGTTCGGCTGGGGCGACGACGGCGGCAGCAATGCGATCGAGGTCTACGTGCATCGCGTGCGCAAGAAGCTGGAGCCGTTCAATATCAACATCCGCACCGTGCGTGGCATGGGTTATCTGCTGGAGAAGGCCGGTGAAGCCTGATAGTGCAAAGGGCAAGGGCAGTCCGACGGCGAATCCCACATTACGCAGCCGGCTGATGCGGCTGGTGTTGATTCCGCTGTCTGTGATCCTGCTGATCGATATCGCCGGCAGCTATTTCGTCGTGCGCCATGTCGCCAATAGCGTCTACGACATCGAACTGAACGAGATTGCGCGCGAACTGCTGCTGCATGTCACGCATGACGGCAGGGAATTCGGTTTCAATCTGTCGGCCGAGGCGGAACGCACGCTGTTCCTCGACGAAGAGGACGATGTCTTTTACCTGATCACGACCGATGATGGCGATATCCTCGCCGGCGATCCGACGCTGCCGGCGCGGAAGAAACGCCGCAACGGCAGCGAGACCGCCTATTACGACGACGTCTTCGACGGCAAGCCCGTGCGTATCGCCTTGCTGCACAGCCAGCCGCTGGTGCATCCCGCCAGCGAACCCGTCACCATCCAGGTGGCAGAAACGCAGGGCAAGCGCGATCGCTACATGCGTACGCTGTTGCTACAGGTGATCCTGCCGCAAGTGTTGCTGATCCTGATCGCCGGCGTGCTGATCTGGCGCGGCGTGGCGCAGGGGCTGGCGCCACTGCGCAAGCTGCAGCATGAAGTCGGCATGCGCTCGCATCTGGATTTGAGTCCCATCCATGCAACCGATGTGCCGGGCGAAGTGGAACCGCTGGTCGGTGCCGTCAACGATCTGATGACGCGCGTTGATGCCGTGCTCGGTTTTCAGGAACGCTTCATCGCCGACACCGCGCATCAGCTGCGCACGCCGGTTGCCGGCCTGAAGGCGCATCTCGAACTGGCGCTGCGCGAAACCGATTTCACGCAGGTGCAGCGCGCCCTCGGCCATCTGTATACGAGTGCGGAACGGTTGTCGCGACTGGTGTCGCAGTTGCTTTCGCTGGCGCGCAACGAGCCGCACAACGTGGTCGCCAATTTCCAGCCGTTCGATTTGAATCAGGTCGCGCTGCGCACAACGCAGGACTGGGTGCCGCATGCGTACAAGAAGGATAT
>DATDLO010000322.1:0-4800 GCA_036519215.1 Oxalicibacterium sp. | reverse complement strand
CGCGCTTTTCGGCGCAACGCTACCGCTTCCCCGGCGTGGAAATCCAGGCGCGCCTGTTCCGCCAGTATCCGCTGGGTGAAACGGCTTCGCATGTGATCGGTTATATCGGCCGCATCAGTCAGCGCGACGAGAAGGAAATCGAGGACAGCGACGACGCGACCAATTACCGCGGCACCGAACACATCGGCAAGGAAGGACTGGAGCGCAGCTACGAACGGCAGCTGCATGGCAAGACCGGCTACGAAGAAGTCGAAGTTTCCGCGGGCGGGCGGCCGGTGCGCACGCTGTCGCGCACGCCGGCCATCCCCGGCGACAACCTGATCCTGTCGGTCGATATCGAATTGCAGAAGGTCGTCGAGCAGGCATTCGGCAACCGGCGCGGCGCGCTGATCGCGATCGAACCGTCGACCGGCGATATTCTCGCCTACGTGTCGATGCCCAATTTCGATCCCAATCTGTTCATCGAAGGCATCGATCAGCAGAGCTGGGATGCGCTGAACAATTCGCCCGATCATCCGCTGCTGAACCGGCCGCTGTCGGGCACCTATCCGCCCGGTTCCACCTTCAAGCCTTTCATGGCGCTGGCAGCGCTGGAACTGGGCAAGCGCAAGCCGAGCGATGCGATCGCCGATCCCGGCTATTTCATTTTCGGCGGCCACCGCTTCCGCGATGACAAGGAAGGCGGCCACGGCATGGTCGACATGTACAAGTCCATCGTCGAATCGTGCGATACCTATTACTACATGCTGGCCAACGATCTCGGTATCGATGCGATTCACGATTTCATGGCGCCGTTCGGCTTCGGCCAGAAGACCGGCGTCGACCTGAAGTACGAGCGCACCGGCGTACTGCCGTCCACGCAATGGAAGCGGGAAGCCTACCGCCGGCCCGAACAGCAGAAATGGTATGCCGGAGAGACGATCTCGGTCGGCATCGGCCAGGGGTATAACGCCTTTACGCCGCTGCAGCTGGCGCATGCGACCGCGACGCTGGCGAACAACGGCATCGTGATGAAGCCGCATCTGGTGAAACTGATCGAAGACGGCGCCACGCGCGAGCGTACGCTGACGGTGCCGAAGGAAAGTTATCGCATTCCGCTGAAGCAGGAAAACATCGATGTCATCAAGCATGCGATGGTCGGCGTGACGAAGGAAGGCACGTCGTCGCGCATATTCGCCAACGCGGGCTACGTATCGGCCGGCAAGACCGGTACCGCGCAGGTGATCGGCATCAAGAAAAATGAGAAGTACGACGCATCCAAGCTGTGGGATCGCCACCATGATCATGCGCTGTACACGGCATTTGCGCCGGCTGACAATCCACGCATCGCCATCGCATTGATCGTCGAGAACGGCGGCTTCGGCGCGGTGGCGGCGGCGCCGATCGCGAAGGCGGCGATGGATTACTATCTGCTCGGCAAGCGGCCTGAGGGCAAGCCTGCCGACAAGAAAGAAGCCAAGCCGATACCGGCAGAAGAGCTGACGGATTGACCGACGCGTGTTGCGCCGGATGAACTCGAATGATGCGGCGCTCGCGCCGCAATGAGGTAAAGATGGACAAGCGTTCGCTGCTGCAACTGGTGCGACCCTATGTGCAGGTCTTCGACGGCCCGCTGTTCCTGATCGTCTGTCTGATCCTGACGGTAGGTTCCATCACACTGTATTCCGCCGGCATCGATTTTCCCGGCCGCTTCGAAGATCACATGCGCAACATCATGATTTCGCTGTTCATCATGTGGCTGGCGGCGCTGGTGCCGCCGCAGACGATGATGCGTTTTGCGGTGCCGCTGTATACGCTGGGCGTTGCGCTGCTGATCGGCGTGGCGATGTTCGGCCTGATCCGCAACGGCGCACGGCGCTGGATCGACCTCGGCGTCATCATCCAGCCGTCCGAGATCATGAAGATCGCGATGCCGATGATGCTGGCGTGGTTCTTCCAGCGGCGCGAAGGCATCACGCGCTGGAGCGAATTTTTGGTAGCGGGCGTGCTATTGGTGATACCGATCGGCCTGATCATGCGACAGCCTGATCTGGGCACGTCGCTGCTGGTGCTGGCGGCGGGGTTTTATGTGATCTTCTTCGCCGGACTGTCCTGGAAAGTGCTGGCGGCGGGCGTGATTGCCGCACTGGCCAGCCTGCCGGTCGCGTGGTCGATGCTGCACGACTACCAGCGCGAGCGTGTGATGACGCTGATCTATCCGACCACCGATCCGCTCGGCAAGGGGTTTCCTATCATTCAGTCGACGATTGCCATCGGTTCCGGCGGCATTGCCGGCAAGGGCTGGCTGCACGGCACGCAGGCGCATCTGGAGTTCATCCCCGAGCGTACGACCGATTTCATCTTCGCGGTGTTTTCGGAAGAGTTCGGCCTGATCGGCAACGGCATCCTGTTGCTGCTGTATCTGTTGCTGATCGGGCGCGGCATGATAATCGCGGCCAATGCACCGACATTGTTTACGCGCTTGATGGCGGGCGCGATCACGATGATTTTCTTTACCTATGCATTCGTCAACATGGGCATGGTCAGCGGCATTCTGCCGGTCGTCGGCGTGCCGCTGCCCTTCGTCAGCTACGGCGGCACCGCCTTTGTGACGCTGGGTCTCGGCGTCGGTATCCTGATGAGCATCCAGCGCCACAGGAAGCTGATGCAGAGCTGACGACCGTTGATTGCATGTTGACTTGCATGCCGATATTTCAGGAGAAGCCGATGCAGTTTCGTACTCTGGATGCCGTCCGCGGAAGGACAATCACATTGCCGGTCGTGTCATGTCTGGCATTGCTGCTGGCGCTGGCCGGCTGCAGCAGCACGCCTGTTGCGCCGTCCTCGTCGTCCACATCTCCCCAGCCTGCGGCCAAATCGTCAGGCACGGCTTACCCGGCGTTGCCGCCGGCCGGTTCGGGGCGCGGCGGTTATTACCTCGATGACGGTCCCGGCGACGCGATTCCTGCAGGATTGATGGATGTACCGGATGCCGATCCGCGCATCGAACCGTATTCGCGCAGCGGCAACAAGCCGTATGTCGTGTTCGGCAAACGCTATGTGCCGATCACCGACGACCGCCCGTATAGCGTGAAGGGGTACGGCAGCTGGTACGGCAAGAAATTTCACGGACAGAAGACTTCGTCCGGCGAGCTGTACGACATGTACAAGATGACGGCGGCGAGTCCGGTATTGCCGATTCCTTCGTATGCACGCGTTACTAACCTGAGTAATGGCAGGCAGGTGATCGTGCGCGTCAATGACCGCGGCCCGTTCCGTTCCGACCGCGTCATCGACCTGTCCTATACGGCGGCGTTGAAGCTGGGTTATGTCGGCCACGGTAGCGCGAAGCTGCAGGTCGATCGCCTGCTGCCGGCGGATATCGAACGGATCCTGGAGGCCAAGGCGAATGCGCAGCAGGCTGCTGCCGTGCCGGAACCGGCCGATATCGCGATGCCCGCCGTACAAACGACGGCGTTGCAGACAACGACGGTTTCGGCGAATCAGGCGCCTAATCCACAAGCTTCCAACGCGCAGGCTTCGACGGCGCTTGCCGAACCGTCTCCAGCATCTGCAACGACATCAGTCGCGTCATCCGAGGACGTTGCTCCGGCAAAAGGGTTTTACCTGCAATTCGGTGCCTATTCGCAGGCGGTCAATGCGGAAGCCCTGCGTGCGCGATTGTCGCAGGATGCCGGTGCGCTGCTGCCATCATTGACGGTGGAATCGTCGAATAATCTGTATCGACTCTACAGCGGTCCGTTCGCCAGCCGCGAGGCGGCCGCTGCTGCGGCGGCACAGGCGGAGCGCGACGGCATCAAGCCGTTCATCGTGCAGCGGTAACGATCAGTCTTCGTTCGCTTCGTCCGTTGTGGACGATTTCAGTTGCAACGCGCGCTCGTAGAGCGCGTTTTTCTTGCTGCCGGTGATCTGTGCGGCCAGCGCGGCTGCCTGTTTCACCGGACATTCCTGCAGCAGGATGCGCAGCACCCTTTCTGCTTCGTGTGCTTCGGCGTCGAGGCTGTCGGGGGCGCCTTCCAGCAGGATCACGAATTCGCCCTTCTGCCGATTTGCATCGGCGGCAATCCATGCGGCGGCGTCGCTTAACGCACAGCGATGCGTTTCCTCGAACAGTTTCGTCAGCTCGCGCGCCAGCACGATCTGCCGCGAAGGTTCGAATGCAGCGGCCAGCGCAGTCACGGTTTCCGCGATCCGGTGCGGCGCTTCATAGAACACCAGTGTGGCGCGCATGCGTTTCAGCGATGCCAGCACGGTATCGCGCTGGCCGGCCTTGCTGGGCAGGAAACCGATGAAATGGAAGGCATCGTCGGTCAGCCCGGCGGCAGACAGTGCGGTCACAACTGCCGATGCGCCGGGCAGCGGCACCACGCGCAGACCGGCATTGCGCACGGCATCGACGATGCGCGCACCGGGATCGGAAACGGCGGGCGTGCCTGCATCGGAAACCAGCGCAATGCGTTCGCCGGCCTGCAGGCGTGCGATCAGTTTTTCAGCGATTTCGCGTTCATTGTGCTGATGTGCGGCGATCAGCGGCTTGGACAGACCGTAGCGCGACAGCAGATGTGCGGTATTGCGCGTGTCTTCGCAGGCGATGGCGTCGACCGTCGCCAGAATGTGCAGGGCGCGCAACGATATATCGGCCGCATTTCCGATCGGCGTGGCCACCACATATAATGTTGCAGCAGGATACGTCTGTCGCAATACGTCGTGCATGAGCGGCGCGAGTGCGGACAGGGATTGGTCGGATTCAGTCATTGGGGGTACCGGATGTTGGGAAATCTCGCGAGGATGTGCGCGCTG
>DATDLO010000321.1:0-3887 GCA_036519215.1 Oxalicibacterium sp. | reverse complement strand
AGAGTTGCCAAAAACAAAAAAGGACTGCAGTTTGCAGTCCTTTTTTAAGGAAAATTTCCTTAAGGAAATCAATCTTCGCGGCGCAGGTGCGGAAACAGGATGACGTCGCGAATATTCGGCGAATCGGTGATCAGCATCATCAGACGATCGATGCCGATGCCGCAGCCGCCAGTCGGCGGCATGCCGTATTCGAGCGCACGGATGTAGTCGGCGTCGAAGTACATCGCTTCCTCGTCGCCGGCATCTTTTGCTGCCACCTGCGCCTGGAAGCGTGCGGCCTGGTCTTCCGCATCGTTCAGCTCGGAGAAGCCGTTGGCGATTTCGCGGCCGGTAATGAACAGCTCGAAGCGTTCGGTGATGCCGAGCACTGTGTCGGATGCGCGCGCCAGCGGCGATACTTCGACCGGATAGTCGACGATATAGGTCGGCTCCCACAATTGCGCTTCGGCGGTTTCCTCGAACAGCGCCAGTTGCAGTGCGCCAAGGCCGGCATGGGCGTGCGGCTTGACACCGAATTTCTTCAGTTCTTCCTTCAGGAAGGCGGCGTCGTTCAGTTGCTCGTTCGTGTACTGCGGCGCGAACTTGTTGATGGCACCGACGATCGTCAGGCGGTGGAAGGGCTTGGAGAGATCCAGTTCACGGCCCTGATAGGTCAGCACCGCGGTACCGTGCGCGTCGATTGCCGCCTGGCGAATCACTGCCTCGGTGAAGTCCATCAGCCACTTGTAATCGACGTAGGCCGCGTAGAACTCCATCATCGTGAATTCAGGATTGTGACGCGGCGACACACCTTCGTTGCGGAAGTTGCGGTTGACTTCGAACACGCGATCGAAGCCGCCGACGACCAGCCGTTTCAAATACAGCTCCGGTGCAATGCGCATGAACATCTGCATGTCCAGCGCGTTGTGATGCGTGATGAAAGGCTTGGCTGCCGCACCGCCCGGAATCGGGTGCAGCATCGGCGTTTCCACTTCCATGAATTCGTGTTCGGCCATGAACTTGCGGATCGAATTCATGGCAGCGGTGCGCGCCTTGAACGTGCGGCGCGTTTCCTCGCTGGTGATCAGGTCTACGTAGCGCTGGCGGTATTTGGTTTCCTGATCGGCCAGACCGTGAAACTTGTCCGGCAGCGGACGCAGCGATTTGGTCAGCAGGCGCAGTTCGGAGACCTTGACCGTCAGTTCGTCGGTCTTGGTCTTGAACAGCGTACCGGTGACGCCGAGAATGTCGCCCAGATCGTAACCGTGCAATGCGGTCATCGCTTCTTCGCCGGTGTTGTCCAGCGTCACGTAGATCTGGATCCGGCCGTCGGCGCGCGGGCCGGAGGCATCCTGCAGCGTGGCGAATACGGCTTTCTTGCCGGCTTCGCGGCGCAACATCATGCGGCCGGCGACGACGACGGTGACCGGTTCGGTTTCGAGTTCTTCGCGCGATTTGCCGCCGTACTGCGCATGCAGGTCGGCTGCCTTGTGCTGCGGGCGGAAATCGTTAGGGAAGGCGATGCCTTGCGTGCGCAGCGCGGCGAGCTTGGCACGGCGTTCGGCGATGATCTTGTTGTCGTCAAGCTGCGGCGCGGCGTTGTCGTTGGGCGTGTTCATGAAAGGCAAAGTCAGTGAGTGAAATCAAAAATGGGTTCGCGTAATGGATTTGTGTAAGCGGCTAACCGATCACACGCCCTGTTTCAGCGAAGCGGCGATGAAATCGTCCAGGTCGCCGTCGAGCACGGCCTTGGTGTTGCCGGTCTCGAAGTTGGTACGCAAGTCCTTGATGCGCGACTGGTCGAGCACGTAGGAGCGGATCTGGTGACCCCAGCCGACATCGGTCTTGGAATCTTCCAGCTTCTGCTGCTCGCTCATGCGTTTGCGCAATTCCAGTTCGAACAGTTTCGCTTTCAGCATGTCCCAGGCTTCAGCCTTGTTGCGGTGCTGCGAACGATCGTTCTGGCACTGCACGACGATGCCGGTCGGGGCGTGCGTCAGACGAACGGCAGAATCGGTCTTGTTGATGTGCTGACCGCCGGCGCCGGAGGCACGATAGGTGTCGATGCGCACGTCGGCCGGATTGATTTCGATATCGATCGAATCATCGACTTCCGGATAGACGAACAGGCTGGAGAACGACGTGTGACGGCCGTTGGCCGAGTCGAACGGTGACTTGCGCACGAGGCGGTGCACGCCGGTTTCGGTACGCAGGAAGCCGTATGCATAATCGCCTTCGACCTTGATCGTGGCGGTCTTGATGCCGGCAACCTCGCCGTCGGACTGCTCCATGATTTCGGCCTTGAAGCCTTTGCGCTCGCAATAACGCAGGTACTGGCGCAGCAGCATCGAAGCCCAATCCTGCGCTTCGGTGCCGCCAGCGCCGGCCTGGATGTCGATGAAGCAGTTGTTGCCGTCCATCGGGTTGCTGAACATGCGGCGGAATTCCATGCCTTCCACCAGCTTCAGCAGCTCTTGCGCATCGGTTTCGATGGAGACGATGGTGTCGTCGTCCTTTTCCTCGCGCGCCATCGCGAACAGGTCGCGCGCATCGGCAAGTTCGCTGTCGATCTTCATCAGCGTGTGGACGATCGCTTCCAGCGATTTCTTTTCCTTGCCCAGATCCTGGGCGCGTTTAGGGTCGTTCCAGACCTCTGGATCTTCGAGCTCGCCGTTGACCTGTTCGAGTTTCTCCGACTTCACATCGAAGTCAAAGATACCTCCGAAGTTCGGCCGCGCGCGTCGTCAGATCGTCGAGCAGCGATTGCAGGGAATTTAAGCGTTCGGCTTCCATGATATTTTCTTTTGCTGTCAAACCAGACATTATATCCGAGCTGGGCGGTGCTTTTAAGCGCGATACCGCCGACCGCTCACCCGAAGGAGAGAATTGCCGCATGACGGTTTTCCGATAATTCTTGTCAAGGGAGAAATAAAATATGAAGCAGCCGCGTTGCGCCTGCCTGTGGCTATGTCTGTTCCTGTGTGTATTGGCAGGCTGTTCGACGATGAACGATGCGCCGACGACGCGCGGCGAGGTTCAGGGCGCATCGGCCAACGGTAACGAGATGGGGCAATCCGATCTGAATCGGGTGGCGACGCTCGGCATGCGCGACAACCTGCACAGTTTGTACCTGCTGATGGACAAGCTGTATCGCCGCAATCCGGCCGAGTGGAAGAAGACTGCTGCCAGCCGCGAGGAAAGCATCAGGCGCGTACGCGATGCGATTGAGCAGCGACAGGCATGGCCGGCCCTGCAGGGACAACGCGATATCAAGGCGCTGTCGCTGGCATTGGCGCCCGACTTCAGCGGCGATCGCGTGGCGGCCTTCATCTACAGCAGTGCCGACATGATCATTGCCGCACACGGCGGCAAGACGGAATTCTTCCTGACCGACGGGATCGATGCGCAGCATATCTACAACGCCGCGCGCAATATCGAGATCGCCGTCTGGATGCTGTCGAACCGGCGTAACGCCAATGGCGGCGTGCTGCTGCTGTCCGACGAGATCGGCGCAAACGGACGCAACCTGAGTTTCGAGCGTGAATTCGGCAAGATTGTCGGTCGCCTCGACCTGCTGGCCGAGTTCACCACCGAGAAATACCGGCGTGCCGGTATCAACTATGTGCAGAACATTCTCGGCGCATCCTTCCTGCAGTTCCTGCCGGTGCGTTGACAGGGTATCGCGAGGATTACAGCGCTTCGGCGTGTTCGATCAGCAGTTGCACGCGCGTGACGCCATTGAATTCATTGGCGTCCAGCCGGTAGGCGATGCGCGCGCGTTCCGGTAGCGAATCGGCGTGGCCGAACCAGATTGCATCGAAGCGGCTGCCATCCTTTTCCACTGTCAGCTTCAGGTGGCGCTCTTTCAGGACGCGCTGGTTGACGATGCGGAATTCGTCGCAGAACAG
>DATDLO010000320.1:0-2211 GCA_036519215.1 Oxalicibacterium sp. | reverse complement strand
CCGCAGCTCGATCCTCTCAACCCGTCCGCCGATGACGCGGATAGCAACGGCTTGCCACAATGAATAGTCTGAGATTGCCGGCCTGGTTGTCGGGTCCGAATTCGAAAGCGATCGCCGCGCCGATCCTCATCATCATGATGCTGTCGATGATGGTGCTGCCGCTGCCGGCCATCGTGCTCGACATGTTCTTCAGCTTCAATATCGCGCTGTCCATCATCGTGCTGTTGACGGCGTTGTACACGGTCAAGCCGCTGGACTTCATGGTGTTCCCGACCGTACTGCTGGTCAGCACGATGTTGCGCCTGTCGCTGAACGTCGCCTCCACACGCGTGGTGCTGACGCACGGCCATACCGGCCCGGATGCGGCCGGCAAGGTGATCGAAGCATTCGGCCACTTCCTGATCGGCGGTAACTACACGGTCGGTATCGTCGTCTTCATCATCCTGACCATCATCAACTTCACCGTTGTCACCAAAGGTGCCGGCCGTATCGCCGAAGTCGGCGCACGTTTTGCGTTGGACGCGATGCCCGGCAAGCAGATGGCGATCGATGCCGACCTGAATGCCGGCCTGATCGGCGAACAGGACGCACGTCTGCGTCGTACGCAGGTTGCACAGGAAGCCGAATTCTACGGTGCGATGGACGGCGCCAGCAAATACGTGCGCGGCGATGCCATTGCCGGCATCATCGTCACGCTGGTCAACATCGTCGGCGGCCTGATCGTCGGCATGATCCAGCACGACATGATCTTCGGCGACGCGCTGGAAAACTACACGTTGCTGGCCATCGGTGACGGTCTGGTTGCGCAGATCCCGTCGCTGATCATCTCGACCGCGGCCGGTATCATCGTCTCGCGCGTGGCGAGCGACCAGGACATCGGCGGCCAGTTGTTCGGCCAGCTGTTCGCCAAGCCGCAGGTGCTCTACATCACCGCTGCCATCATCGGCGGCATGGGCGCGATTCCGGGCATGCCGCACATCGCCTTCCTGTTCCTGGCAGCCGTCATCGGCGGCGCCGGCTACATGCTGGAACAGCGTCAGAAAAAAGCACCACAAATGGAGGCGGAAGTTGCCGCTCCACCGACCGCGCCGCCGGAAATGGAAGAGGCGAGCTGGAAGGACATCGTGCAGGTCGATACGCTCGGCCTGGAAGTCGGTTATCGCCTGATTCCGCTGGTGGACAAGGCGCAGAACGGTGAGCTGCTGCGCCGCATCAAGGGCATTCGCAAGAAATTCGCGCAGGAAGTCGGCTTCCTGTCGCCGTCCGTACATATCCGCGACAACCTCGAACTGAAGCCGTCCGCCTATCGCATCACATTGAAGGGTGTGGAAGTCGGCAGCGGCGAAGCGAATGCAGGCCAGTTCCTAGCGATCAATCCGGGCATGGTCAGCGGCGCATTGCCGGGACCGGTCACCAGCGATCCGGCGTTTGGTTTGCCGGCGACGTGGATCGATTCGAACCTGCGCGAACAGGCGCAGGGCATGGGTTATACCGTCGTCGATGCCGGCACTGTTGTTGCCACGCATCTGAACCACCTGATCACCACGCATGCGGCCGAACTGCTGGGCCGCCACGAAGTGCAGCAATTGCTGGATCACCTGACGAAGGAATCGCCGAAGCTGGTGGAAGACCTGACGCCGAAGCTGGTACCGCTGTCCACCTTGCAGAAGGTACTGCAGAATCTGCTGGCCGAAGGTGTGCATATTCGCGACATGCACACGATCATCGAGACGATGACCGAATACGCGACCTATACGCAGGACGTCAACGAGCTGACTGCGCAAGTGCGCATCGCGCTGGGCCGCGCCATCGTGCAGCAGCTGTTCCCGTCCACCAACGAACTGTCTGTGATGACACTGGACAACCGCCTTGAACGCCTACTGATGCAGGCGCTGCAATCGAGTGGTCCGGAAGGCGGCGGTATCGAACCTGGCCTGGCCGACACGATTGCCGCACAGGCCGAGGCTGCCACGCAGCAGCAGGAAAAAATGGGATTGACGCCGGTGCTGCTGGTGCCGGCGCAACTGAGAACGCTGCTGTCGCGCTTCCTGCGCCGCACGCTGCCGCAATTGAAGGTGCTCTCGCACGCCGAGGTGCCGGATTCGAAAACGATCAGAGTAACTAGCTTAGTCGGAGGACAGGTATGAACGTCAGAAAATTCACTGCATCCACATCGCGCGAAGCGTGGCGCATGGTTCGCGAAACGCTGGG
>DATDLO010000319.1:0-6374 GCA_036519215.1 Oxalicibacterium sp. | reverse complement strand
CCGGTCATCCGGTGCTGGCGGTCGATCGCAAGGCGGAGATGCTGGCGCTGGCCGCCGGCGACGGCATTCGCACGCTGGAAGTCGACCTGGAAACCGGCGATTCCGCACAATCGTGGCCGTTTGCGGCGAACCGTTTTGCCGGCATCGTCGTGACCAACTACCTGCATCGTCCGCTGTGGCAATCGATGATCGCCAGCCTGCAGCATGAAGGCGTGCTGATCTACGAAACTTTTGCCCAAGGAAATGGACAATTCGGCAAGCCGTCGAATCCGGATTTCCTGCTGGCGAACGGCGAGTTGCTGGATGTGGCGCGCCAGCATGGGCTGCGCGTTGTCGCCTACGAGGATGGCTACGTGGCCGAGCCGCGGCCGGCGATGCTGCAGCGAATCTGCGCCGTCAAACCGGGTTCGGCGGCCAAGGCGCAGGATTTTGCACTGATTTGACGCTTATATTGGGCCGCTGTCGCGCTATTCGGGCGGCGATCCGCTACAATCAAATATTCTCTTTTTTTCGCTCATATTTATCATGATTCAGGGCAGCATTGTCGCAATCGTTACTCCCATGCACGAAGACGGTTCACTCGATTTGCCGGGTCTTCGCAAGCTGATCGACTGGCATATCGCCGAACGCACGGACGGCATCGTCATCGTCGGCACGACCGGTGAATCGCCGACCGTCTCGGTCGAGGAACATAGCGAACTGATCCGCATCGCGGTCGAACATACGGCAAAGCGTATCCCTGTCATTGCCGGCACCGGCGGCAACTCCACTTCCGAAGCGATCGAACTGACCGAATATGCGAAGAAGGTCGGCGCCGATGCCTCGCTGCAGGTCGTGCCGTACTACAACCGTCCGACGCAGGAAGGCATGTACCAGCACTTCAAGAAAATCGTCGAGGCGGTCGACTTGCCAGCGATCCTGTACAACGTGCCGGGCCGTACGGTAGCCGACATGTCCAACGACACCATCCTGCGTCTGGCGCAGGTGCCGGGCGTGATCGGCGTCAAGGATGCGACCGGCAACATCGCACGCGGCACCGACCTGATGCGTCTGGCGCCGAAGAATTTCGCTGTTTATTCGGGCGACGATCCGACTGCGATGGCGCTGATGTTCTGCGGTGCCATGGGCAATATTTCGGTGACGGCCAACATTGCGCCGCGCGCGATGCATGAATTGTGCGATGCCGCGATCAACGGCCGTGTTGCCGAGGCGATCGCCATCAACAACAAGGTGTTCCCGTTGCACAGCAAACTGTTCATCGAACCGAATCCGGTACCGCTGAAATGGGCGATGGCGGAAATCGGCCTGATTCCTTCCGGCATGCGTTTGCCGATTGTGCCGCTGGCCAAGGAATATCACGATGTCGTGCGGGCGGCGATGCGCGAATCGGGTGTATTACAATAAGCGTTGACCGGCGCCTTGAGCGCCGGTTGCATTTCACCTTTTACCTCGGAAGATTTCGTCAATGGCTCCACGCAGTTTCGCACATCGCGGATTGATTTCGCTGTTCATGCTTGCCGGTCTGGCCGGATGCAGTTCCATCAATTCGGCACTCGAACCAGGGCACATCGATTACAAGAGCGAGTCCAAGAAAACGCCGACGCTCGAAGTCCCGCCGGATCTGACGCAATTGCAGCACGACAATCGCTACGCGCTGCCGGATGCGGCGCGCGGCACAGCGACGGCTTCCCCGTACAACAAGCAGGCGGAAGCACACGATGAACGCAAGGTCGTGACCGTGGCGCCGAACAAGATAGCGGACATCCACATCGAACGTGACGGATCGCAACGCTGGCTGGTCGTCGGTCAGGCTCCGGAAGCGCTGTGGCCGCTCATCAAGGATTTCTGGCAGGAGAACGGTTTCCTGATCGATGTCGATTCGCCGCAGACCGGCATCATGGAAACCGACTGGGCGGAAAATCGTGCCAAGATTCCGCAGGACTTCCTGCGCAAGACCATCGGCCAGATTTTCGATTCGCTGTATTCGACCGGCGAGCGCGATAAGTTTCGTACGCGTCTGGAGCGTCGCGCCGATGGCGTGACGGAAATCTATATCAGCCATCGCGGTGCCGAAGAGGAACTGACCGGCTCCGACAAGGAAACCACGGTGTGGACGCCGCGTCCTGCCGATCCGGGCCTGGAAGCGGAATTCCTGTCGCGCATGATGACCTATCTCGGCGTCGAGGAAACACGGGCGCGTGAGGCGGTAGCCGGTGGTGCCGTCCAGCAGGCGCCGCGCTCGCGAATGCTGAAGAGCGTGCAGGGCAGCTACGTGCAGGTAGACGAAGGGTTTGACCGCGCGTGGCGTCGTGTCGGCCTGGCGCTGGATCGCGTCGGCTTCACCGTCGAGGATCGTGATCGCTCGCAGGGCCTGTATTACGTCCGTTACGTAGACCAGAACGAGGATGCTCAGACCACGCAGAAGAAAGGCTTCTTCGGCAATCTGTTCTCGTTCGGTTCCAAGGACGACAAGGACAAGAAGGCCGTGCGTTACCGTATCTCCGTCAAGGGTTCCGGCGATGCCAGCCAGATCACCGTGCTGGACAACAATGGCAAGGCGGAAGCTTCCAAGACTGGCGAACGCATTCTGACCTTGTTGAACGATCAGCTCAAATAATATCGCAACGATGTTTGTTGCTGCCGAGGTGCGAGCATGAAATTTGCCAGCCTCGGCAGCGGCAGTGAAGGCAACTCCCTCCTCATTTCCACCCAATCCGGCACGACACGCACCATTGTCATGCTGGATTGCGGCTTTGCCGTGCGCGAGACCGCGCGTCGTCTTGCACGGCTGCAGCTGATGCCGGATGACATTTCCGGCATTATCGTTACGCATGAACATCAGGATCATATCGGCGGCGTGTTCAAGCTGGCACGTCGTTATCGCATCCCGGTCTGGCTGACCTTTGGCACCTATCAGGCAGTACAAAGCCATTGCGATGGCGTGTCGCTACATTTCTGTCGCGATGCGGAACGCTTTGCCGTCGGCGATGTGGAATTGTTGCCTTATACGGTGCCGCACGATGCACGCGAACCGGTGCAATACATTGCGCATGACGGCAACCGCAAGCTTGGCGTGCTGACCGATGCCGGCCATGCGACTGATCACATGATGGCGGCGCTGGGTGGCTGCAATGCATTGATGTTGGAATGCAATCACGATCGACAGATGCTGAAGAATTCGCACTATCCCGAATCGTTGAAGCGTCGCATCGGCGGCGATTACGGTCATTTGTCGAACGAGGCTGCAGCCGAGATTCTTGCCGGAGTGGATCGTGCGCAGCTGACGCGCGTTGTGGGAGCACATCTGAGTTTGAAGAACAATACGCCGGAACTGGCGTTGGCGGCATTGATGCCGGTTGTGGAGAATGCCGTTGCACTGACGACGGCTTGTCAGGAGCAAGGATTCGGCTGGATGGATTGCTGACGGAAAGAGGAGTGGTTTTTTGCCGTGTGCGAAAAGCCGGAGCAATAAAAAAGCCGACCAGCAGGTCGGCTTTTCTTATTCAGACAAGCTGAATTATTTTGCAGGAGCTTCTGCAGGAGCTGCTGGTGCTTCAGTTGCCGGAGCAGCTTCGGTAGCGGCTGGAGCTGCAGGTGCTTCTGCTGCTGGTGCAGCTGCCGGAGCTTCAGCGGCCGGAGCGGCTGCAGGAGCTTCAGTAGCTGCCGGTGCTGCCGGTGCTTCTTCTTTTTTGCTGCAAGCGGTCAGGGCGATAGCCAACAGGGATGCGATCAGCAGGGATTTGGTCATGATTTATCTTTCAAATAACGATGTGGTTGATTGTGATATGGCGATCAATAATTACCGGTCATTATCGCGCGTAGGTGCCTGTTTGTTGTTTCGACCATTGTTGCGGTGCGACGCAACGCAAGCGTCCTAGCCACAAATTATAGCGCTTCTTTTTGCCTATGACACAACGGTTTTACACTTTGTTAAGGTAGATGTGCGAATGATACAAAAAGGGTCAGGAAGCCCATTCGACCGCCGATTTTGCGCCATCGTTCCGCGTACGTGCAAGAAAAGGGAGCGGCCGGATCACGTTGATTTCAAATGCAACCAGCCGTCCTTGTACCAGGTATGCAAGCCTTCCAGCAATTCTTCCGATGCCGACTTGAGCACCTGTCCGTCGAGCATCCTCTCATTGGCCAGAGCGACAAGAATTTCCCTGTCGAAACCGGCTGTTTCGAATGACGTTCCATTAAGAAAAATGTAATTGCTGCGATGCAACATTTGCGTCTTGCGAGACAACCGAATCCCTGTTTTTTTAGCAAGCTGGACGAAACGTGCTTTTGTCAGTTGAACATCGGGCGCATCGAAATAGATGTGCGCCTTGGGATCGGACAGATACTCTCCGACGAAGAGCGCAATCTCATCCTGCGTAAAACGGATCTTGTTCAGTTCGGCGGTAATGCGTGACAGCATGCTTTTGCTGATCTCGGCGTGATGCCTGGCCGGTTTCAGGTCGGGATCTGCATAGCGGCCCGGCAGATCGACGTTGTCGATCAACGACTCCAGAAAGGCTTGTCCCAGCTCCTGATAAGAAGGGGCGCGAAAGCCGATCGAATAGGTCATGCATTCGTCCATTGCCGTTCCCTCATGCGCATACTGGGGTGGCAGGTAGAGCATGTCACCGGGCGCAAGTACGAATTCTTCTTCCGGTTCGAAATGCTTGAGAATCTTCAGCGGCACACCTTCCTGCAACGTCAGGTCGGTTTGTGCACCGATGCGCCAGCGTCTGTGGCCTTGCGCCTGCAGCAAAAACACATCGTAGGAATCGAAGTGCGCGCCGACGCCGCCGGTTTGGGTGGCGTAACTGATCATCAGGTCGTCCAGGCGCGTGTCGGGAACGAAGCTGAACTGGCGCATCAAGGCGTCGACGGCATCGTCGTGCAGGTTGACGCCTTGCACCAGCAGCGTCCAGTTTTTTTGTGTCAGCGGAGGAACCTCGTCGAACGGGCCGCTGTCCATTTTCCAGCGGCGTTTTTCGCGCGTGATCAGCCGCGATTCCACATCGTCCCGCGCGGCCAGATCGAACAGCTGATCGCGTGACAGCAAGGGCTTGAAATCGGGGATGGCCTGGCGGATCAGCAAGGGTTTCTTGTGCCAGTAATTGCGCAGGAATTCGGCGGCGGTCAAGCCGCCCAGCAGAGGCAGTTTTTTCATCGCGCCATTATAGGGCAGGCACTTGTTCCACAGAGTGTGAAAGGGCGCGAATGGCACGAAAACGGCTCGGAGTATAATGCCCGCATTCAATGAAAGGACCATCATGCAGATAGCCAAGAACACGGTTGTGACCGTGGAATACAAACTGTCGGACGCTCAGGGTGAATTGATCGAGGAAAGCCGTGAGCCGATGACGTATCTGCATGGCGGATACGACAACACGCTGCCGAAGATCGAGGAAGCGCTGGAAGGCAAGGCGGTGGGCTTCGAAGACACGATCCAGGTCGAACCGCATGATGCCTTCGGCGACTACGATCCGGAGCTGGTGAAGATCGAACCGCGCAATCGCCTGCCGACGCCGCTGGAAGTCGGCATGCAGTTCGAAGGTTCGCCGGAAACGCCGGACGACGACGAAATGCCGGTGATTTTCACCGTGACGGATATTGCGGACGACAAGGTGGTGCTCGATGGCAATCATCCGCTGGCCGGTATGGCGCTGCGTTTCACGCTGAAGGTGACGGGCGTGCGCGAAGCGACCGAAGAGGAAATTGCACATGGCCACGTGCATGGTCCGCACGGCCATCATCATGGCGACGACGATGACGAGGCGGGCGACCAGTTCCGCAGCCATCCGATTCATTGAGATCGTTTCGCCCATTAAAAAAGGATGCTTCGGCATCCTTTTTTGTTTTGTACGGAAAGCAGGCATGAAGATGCTGGGGCCGCATTGCGTCGCGTGTGAAATGTCATCACCGATTAACGGCGGCGAACAGTTGCGGTAGCGCAGGATTCACCGCAACCTTGGTCCATGGTGCGGCAGCGTACAGCGTGCCGATGTTGTCGTGCCAGAGAATGCCTTTCGCGGGTTTGGCATTTCGTTCGGCATGCACGATCAGGATGCGGCCATGAAAGGCCGCGGCCGATTTCAGAAGGTGATGGCGGATCTCGGCATAGCCGGCGCGTTTGCCGCCGAAGAAAATGCCCGAATCATATTCCGTATGCGCTGCCATCGGATTACCGTCGCAAAAGAGCACGATACCGTTCAGTCCGCTGGCCTTGGCGGTGATGAAGAGTCGCTTGAGCCAGTCGTTGTTGGCGACCTGACGGTCTTCGTATTCGCTGTTGCGGCCGGCGGCGTTCTGGAAATTGTTGTTGTTGGATGGCAGGTTGATTGTCGCAAACAATACGTCGCCGATGCGCCAATGCATGTTTT
>DATDLO010000318.1:0-4432 GCA_036519215.1 Oxalicibacterium sp. | reverse complement strand
GCGGAATACGTGCAATGCAATCGCATCGCCGACACGATACCGGCTCAACACGCTCTCCAGATTCATGCCGGTGACACGCAAGCCATCGATTGCAACCAGCACATCGCCAGCCGATAGGCCGGCCAGGTGCGCCGCGTTGTTTTCATATACGGCGGCTACCTTGCAATCTCCATTGTCGCGTACGGTGCGTACGCCCAGGATGGGCTTGCCGCGCTTGCGCTGATCGAAATAGGCAATACCGAACGGCGCAAGCAATTTTTCCAGCGGCAGATCGCCGGTGCCGCGCACCCAGCGATCGAGCAGGCGCTTGAGCCGCAATCCGGTCACGCTATCGAACAACGCATCGACTTCCGCTTCCGTCACGCCGCGCCCGGTTTCGCCGTCGGCATAGAAATCGCGACCGTAACGCTGCCACAAGGCGCGCATCACATCGTCCAGTGATTTCCGCCCTTTGGTTTCGGCGCGTATCGTCAGATCCAGCGCCAGCGCGACCAGCGAACCTTTTGTGTAATAGCTGACGATGGCATTGGTCGAATTTTCATCCTGGCGGTAATACTTGGTCCAGGCCTCGAAACTGGATTCCGCCACGGTCTGCTTGTGCCGGCCGCTGCCGCGCAGTACGCCGTTGATCGTCTTCGCAACCAGCTTCAGATAGGCTTCCTTCGTGATGACGCCGCTACGCACCAGAATCAAATCGTCGTAATAGCTGGTGAAACCTTCGAACAACCACAGCAGCGGCGTGTAATTCTCGCGCGACAGGTCGTATGGCGCAAAAGCCGCCGGCTTGATGCGCTTGACGTTCCATGTATGGAAATATTCATGGCTGCACAATCCGAGGAAGGTGCGATAGCCGTCCGTCATTTCCTTCTGCCCTGTCACCGGCAGATCGGCGCGTGAACAGATCAATGAGGTCGACGCGCGATGCTCCAGGCCGCCGTAGCCGTCGCCGACTACCATCGTCATGAAGACGTAGCGATCCAGGGGCGCGCGTTTCGACTGCGGTTCGAACATCGCAATCTGCGATTCGCAAATCCGTTTCAGGTCTGCCGTGATGCGCTGCAAATCCAGATTCGGAATGACGCCGGTGAATACCACGTCATGCGGCACGCCGTGCGCCTTGAATGTCGCCAGTGCGAACGTTCCCATTTCGACCGGATGATCGATCAGCTCGTCGTAATTCGCCGCAGCATAGCGGCCGAAACCGTAACGCCTTCCCTTGATCTGCTGCATCGCCGTCGCAACGCGCCAGTCTGCATAGGCCTCGCCTTCCGGCGCAACGATATCCACCACATGCGCGCCATGCTCATACCCTTCGGCGCGCAGAAAAACGCTGGTGCCGTTGAAGAAACCGTGCGTGCGGTCCAGATGCGCCGTCCGTACCGACAAGTCCCAGGCATAGACTTCGTAATACAGCGTCAGCGGCCCCTTGCACGGCGCCGCACGCCACGTATGCTTGTCGAGCTTGGCTAATGCCACGCGCTCCTCGCCGGCCAGCGCGGCGATCTGCACGATGTTCTTCGCGAATTCGCGGATCATGTAGCTGCCGGGTATCCAGGCGGGCAATGAAAACGTCTGTCCGGCAGGATCGGGACGATCGACAGTCACGGTGACGCCGAACAGGTGCGCAGCCGGGTCGCGCGGAACGATGGTGTAATGCACGGTATTTTTCATGCGAATTCTCGTCTTGTGAATGTGCCAGTGTAACGGCATCGTGCATCGACCGCACTGCGTCGCCACAAATGAAAATGGCCGCGCATCCTTGCACGGCCATTCATGAACGATATCGTTTCCGACATCACCTTGGCACGGTTACTTTCCGCCGCCAACCGCCGCCAGTTTCGCTTCAAGCCCCTTGGCATCGATCGCGCCAGGAATGCGCGAACCGTCGACGAAGAAGATCGTCGGCGTGCCGGTCACGCGCAAACGCTTGCCCAGTTCCAGCACCTTCTCGTGCGGTGCGGAACAATCGGCACTGGCAGCCGGCGGCAGTTTGCCGTCCAGCATCCAGTCGCTCCAGGCCTTGTTGCGATCGGCTGCACACCAGATGTCGCGCGACTTGGCGATCGAATCCGGCGACAGGATGTTGTACTGGAAGGTATAGACGGTGATGTTGTCGATGCCCTGCAGCGTCTGGTGAAAACGCTTGCAGTAGCCGCAGTTCGGATCCTCGAACACGGCGATCTTGCGCTTGCCGTTACCTTTTACGCGCTTCATTGCCAGATCCAGTGGCAGGTCGGCAAATGGCACCGCGTTGATTTCATCCAGTCGCGCTTTCGTATAGTCCTGATAAGTACGCGTATCGACGATGCGACCGACGAACAGATATTGCGCATTGACGTCGGTATAGATGATGTCGCCATTGACCTGGATTTCGTACAAGCCGGAGTACGGCGTCTTCGTCACCGATTCGATCTTTGCATCATCACCCAGGCGGGGAGCGACTGCCTTGCGCACGGCAGCTTCCTGCGCCGTTTCCGCATGCGCCATGGCACTGACCAGTCCCACCAATCCAGCCAGCATTACGCCGGCCATTTTGCTCATGTTCATTTCAATCTTTCGTTCGTTTTCAGGTCGCCGTGACACAACATTGCAACACGACGTTATGGCGACACCAAGCGCGGCGCTACTGCTTTTTCCCAAGCGCATGGCCGATCAGCCGCCGCTTTAAGACAGGCAGTCGGTTCACGAGGTTCAATCCGAGATTGCGCGCCATGCGCAACGGCTCCAGATCGACGGTAAACAAGCGCGCCAGACCGTCGGTTGCCAGTTGCATCAGCAATATGTCTTCCTTGCGGGAACGGGCATAACGCGACAGCACGCGCGCATCGCCGCAATCGCGATGCGCGTCGCGACCGGCAACCGCCTCGACCAGCGCGGCGATATCGGCAAACCCGAGATTCATGCCGTGCCCGGCCAATGGATGGATCACATGCGCCGCATCGCCGATCAATGCGACACGCGGCGCGGTGATTGCATGTGGCCGCACCAGCGCCAGCGGAAACGACTTCATTGCTTCCGGTTGCAGCGGCGTCAGATTACCCAGTTCCGGCAACGCATACGCCGCCAGGCGCGCTGCCAGACGCGCCGGCGTTTGCTGCAGCAATTCCGTCGCCAGCGCATCCGGCGCGGACCAGACCAGCGACACGCGCTCGCCAGGCAGCGGAAGCAGCGCAATGATGCCTTCGTCGGCAGTGAACCATTGATGCGCGACATGGCGGTGCGGCTTCTCGCAACTAAAATTGGCGACGATCGCACGCTGATCGTAGGCACGATAATCGAAGCCGATATCGCAATGCGAGCGCACCCAGGACTGCCCCCCGTCGGCGCCGACCAGCAGATCGGCATCGAGCACATCGCCATTCTCCAGTTGCACGGCGACGCTCTCCTGCTTCGACTGCAGTGCGCTCGCACGGCCGGCCACGATGCGGACATTGGAAGCAAACTTCAGCGCGGCATCCAGCGCACAATTGAGGTTGGCATCCTCCACAATCCAGGCCAGCGCTCCCACGCGCGCGCCATAGGCATCGAACGCCAGCGCACCAGCGGCATCGCCATTGACCGACATCGCATCCACTGGTGCAACGCGGGAAGCATCCAGCGCATCCCACACCTTGAGAGGCGACAGCAATGCATGCGCCTCGTGGTTGAGCGCATAAACGCGCACATCCCATGCATCAGCCGCCGATGCAGAAGGGCCTGCAGCGGCAGGGCGCAACAACGTCACCTTCAATCCCGCCTGCGCAAACGCCAGCGCGGCCGTCTTGCCGATCACGCCGTCGCCGATGATGCAAATTTCGCTTCGTACCTGCATAGTTTCGATACCGCATTCGCAAAAATATGCCCGCATTATAGCGGCGCGCCTCTTCCCTACGCATAATTGCACTTGCATATTGCCGCAAGTTTGCTATACTTGCCCGCCTTGGCCTGGTAGCTCAGTTGGTAGAGCAGAGGATTGAAAATCCTTGTGTCGGTGGTTCGATTCCGCCCCGGGCCACCAAGAATCAAGCACTTAGCCCAGCCTTGCGCTGGGCTTTTTGCTTTTCTGCTTCCATCGGCCAATTTGATCCTCAGGCCGAAGTATTCCCTCCTTCCTGCACATCATTGTCGATCCGTCCACTTTTCAGTGGCTGCGAACTCGCGCCCAAATGACAATAAGTAGTGCGCCTCCAAACAAAAACCAAAAATCCCGCGCTCATATGATTTACGACAGACCACAATCAAGTGGAGCCTTAGAGAGATTAGGAGACATATGTCGGATCACATTTGCAGCGCTGGCTGCACTCACTCTTCCCATCTGAATGACGCGGATCTGCAAGGAGAATTTGCAGAAGCCCGCCGTAGTTTGCGTGCCAGCATAGGAGGCAAGCCCACCACCGGAGCCGCAGGAAAGGCCGGTGTCACGCAACGCCCGCTGCCTTCCAAGAAGGCCGGC
>DATDLO010000317.1:0-3045 GCA_036519215.1 Oxalicibacterium sp. | reverse complement strand
ACGCTGACCTATCCGCATATCGGCAACACCGGTGTCAATCCGGAAGACGTCGAATCGAAACGCATTCACGCCGCTGGCCTGATCATCAAGGATCTGCCGATCCTGACCTCGAATTTCCGTTCCACGCAGACGCTGTCCGATTACCTGAAGTCCGAAAACGTCGTCGGCATTGCCGGCATCGATACCCGCAAGCTGACGCGTATCCTGCGTGAAAAGGGCGCACAGAACGGTGCGATCCTGGCAGGTGCCGACGCCACGCCGGAAAAGGCACTGGAGCTGGCGAAGTCGTTCGGCGGCCTGGCCGGCCTCGACCTGGCGAAGGTCGTGTCGGTGAAAGAGCCATACGTCTGGACCCAGACCGAATGGCAGCTCGGCCAGGGCTACGGCGAGCAGACTGCGCCGAAGTATCACGTGGTCGCCTTCGACTATGGCGTCAAGTTCAACATCCTGCGCATGCTGGCGCAGCGCGGTTGCAAGGTTACCGTGCTGCCGGCGCAGGCTTCCGCCGCCGATGCGCTGGCGCTGAATCCGGACGGCATCTTCCTGTCCAACGGTCCTGGCGATCCGGAGCCGTGCGATTACGCGATCGCGGCGACGAAGGAATTGATCGAGCGCGGCATTCCGACTTTCGGCATCTGCCTCGGCCATCAGATCATGGCGCTGGCTTCCGGCGCAAAGACACTCAAGATGAAATTCGGTCACCACGGTGCTAACCATCCGGTGCAGGATCTCGACAGCAAGCAGGTATTGATTACGTCGCAAAACCACGGCTTTGCAGTCGATGCAGCGACGCTGCCGGCCAGCTGCCGTGTTACGCACGTGTCGCTGTTCGACGGTTCGCTGCAGGGTTTCGAGCGTACCGACAAACCGGCATTCTGCTTCCAGGGACATCCGGAAGCATCGCCGGGCCCGCATGACATCGCCCCCTTGTTTGATCGCTTTATCGGTTTAATGAACCGGGCGATGATGGAGAAAAATAAAAATGCCTAAACGCAGCGACATTAAAAGCATCCTGATCATCGGCGCCGGTCCGATCGTGATTGGCCAGGCGTGCGAATTCGACTATTCCGGTGCACAGGCCTGCAAGGCATTGCGCGAGGAAGGCTATAAAGTCATCCTGGTCAACAGCAATCCGGCCACGATCATGACCGATCCGGAGATGGCCGATGTGACGTACATCGAACCCATCACCTGGCAGGCGGTCGAGCGCATCATCGACAAGGAGCGTCCTGATGCAATCCTGCCGACCATGGGCGGCCAGACAGCACTGAATTGCGCGCTCGATCTGTGGCGCAACGGCGTGCTCGACAAGTACAAGTGCGAGCTGATCGGTGCTTCGCCGGAAGCCATCGACAAGGCGGAAGACCGTTCCAAGTTCAAGGATGCGATGACCAAGATCGGCCTCGGTTCGGCGCGCTCCGGTGTTTCGCACACGATGGAAGAATCGTGGGCGGTGCAAAAGGAACTCGGCTTCCCAGTCATCATCCGTCCGTCGTTCACGATGGGTGGCACCGGCGGCGGCATCGCCTACAACGCCGAAGAATTCGAAGCGATCTGCAAGCGCGGCCTGGAAGCTTCGCCGACCTCCGAACTGCTGATCGAGGAATCGCTGATCGGCTGGAAAGAATTCGAGATGGAAGTCGTGCGCGACCGCGCCGACAACTGCATCATCGTCTGCTCGATCGAAAACCTCGATCCGATGGGCGTGCATACCGGCGACTCGATCACGGTCGCGCCGGCGCAGACGTTGACGGACAAGGAATACCAGATCATGCGTAATGCATCGATCGCGGTATTGCGCGAAATCGGCGTCGATACCGGCGGCTCCAACGTGCAGTTCTCGATCAATCCGGTCGATGGCCGCATGATCGTCATCGAGATGAACCCGCGTGTGTCGCGTTCGTCCGCACTGGCATCGAAGGCAACCGGCTTCCCGATCGCGAAGATCGCGGCCAAGCTGGCAGTCGGCTTTACGCTGGACGAGCTGCGCAACGAAATCACCGGTGGCGCGACGCCGGCATCGTTCGAGCCGAGCATCGATTATGTCGTGACGAAGATCCCGCGTTTCGCGTTCGAGAAATTCCCGCAGGCGGACAGCCACCTGACGACGCAGATGAAGTCGGTGGGGGAGGTGATGGCAATCGGCCGCACCTTCCAGGAATCCTTCCAGAAAGCGCTGCGCGGCCTGGAAGTCGGTGTCGACGGCATGAACGAGAAGACTACCGACCGTGAAACGATCGAGGAAGAACTCGGCGAACCGGGGCCGGAACGTATCTGGTACGTCGGCGACGCGTTCGCGCAAGGCTTCACGCTGGAAGAAGTGTATGGCCTGACGCACATCGACCCGTGGTTCCTCGCACAGATCAAGGAAATCATCGATATCGAACTGTGGCTGGAAAAGCAGACGCTGTCCGCGCTGGATCGCGACACGCTGTTCCGCCTGAAGCAGAAAGGTTTTGCTGATCGTCGCTTGGCCAAGTTGATGAAGACGACCGACCAGGAAGTGCGCGAGAAGCGCCGCGCACTGAATATCCGTCCGGTCTACAAACGCGTCGATACCTGTGCCGGCGAATTCGCGACGAACACCGCGTACATGTATTCGACCTACGACGAAGAGTGCGAATCGAATCCGACCGGCAAGAAGAAGATCATGGTGTTGGGCGGTGGTCCGAACCGCATCGGCCAGGGCATCGAGTTCGACTATTGCTGCGTGCATGCTGCGCTGGCAATGCGTGAAGACGGTTATGAAACCATCATGGTCAACTGCAACCCGGAAACGGTTTCGACCGACTACGACACGTCCGATCGCCTGTACTTCGAGCCGCTGACGCTGGAAGACGTGCTGGAAATCGTCGACAAGGAAAAACCATATGGCGTGATCGTGCAGTACGGCGGCCAGACGCCGTTGAAGCTTGCCCTCGACCTGGAAGCCAACGGTGTGCCTATCGTCGGCACCTCGCCGGACATGATCGACGCCGCGGAAGACCGCGAACGCTTCCAGAAAATGCTGCACGAACTGAAGCTGCGCCAGCCGCCGAACCGCAC
>DATDLO010000316.1:0-7712 GCA_036519215.1 Oxalicibacterium sp. | reverse complement strand
GTAATTGCGGACGGCATTCAGGCTTTCGGCCAGCGTCGGCATTTCGATCGCCAGATTGCTCGATTGCACCTGCTTCAGGAGAGCCTGCACGGTCTGCGTCTGCTTGGCGCGGGTATCGAAGTATTTTGCGATGCTGTCCTGCGCGGCGGCCATGTCGCTGCGGAACGCGCTTTCATTGCGCGACAGCAATGCCAGGCGCGCATTCAGCAGGCGCAGCTTCAGGTTTTCCCGCGCATAGTAGGCCTGCGTCGGCGACAGCAGCAATGCATCCGAGCTTTCCACGCTACGCACGCGGATCAACTGGCGCACGTCGTTCCATGTTTCGCTCGACCAGCTTTCCCAGCGCGCCTTTACCTGATGCCACCAGTCGTTCGTCTCGTTCGTCGCTGCGGCCTCTGTCGCTACCGGCGTTTTGCCGTTCTTCGCGTGCTTCGTCGGCTGCGGCAACGGACGGTTCTTCGGCTCGGTCGCCGGCAATGCCGGACGTTCGTCGGACAGCAACGGCATGCGGTCGATCTGGCTGATGACGCTGTCCAGACGCAGTGCGATGCCGGTCAGGTCCAGATTGGGCAACGCTTTCAGGCGTTCGATGTCATGTCCGATGGCGCGCCGAATATTGACGAACTGCGGCGTTTCGGCACGCGACAATTTTGCATCGGCGTTCTGCAAGGCGATCAGTGCGCCCTGCACGTTACCGGCCAGTTGCAGTTGCTGGCTGGCGGTCGACAGCACCTGCTCGACTTCGGCCAGCGCCCAGTCGTCGCGTCGCTTGAACAAGTCCTGATACAACTGTTCCAGCGCGAGCTGCTGGCTTTGCGCCTCGACCTGCTTGTTTTCCAGCACGTTGACCTTGGCCTGCAGTTCGGTCACGGTTTCCTGGACCGACTTGGCGATGATGCGTGTTTCGTTGCTGACGTTGTCGCCACTCTGCATGCGGCGCGCGACCTCGGCGCGGACTTCCGACAACTCGCGCTGCGCATACCATGCATAAGCCGCCAGCAAGGCAGCCAGCACGATCACGACGACGATAAGGAAACCCTGTCGGCCGCCCTGCCCTTTTTTCTTTGCAGGCTTGGCATCGATGACGGTATGGGACGGAGCCGCGGCAGCCGGAATGGCTTGCGGCGCTGGGTCGGGAGAAGTCGGCATGTCATTCATGAAAGGGATTGTAACGCGGCTAACAAGCCGTCGTCGCCTGACGCGCTGCGAACGACATCACGAAAACCCAGTGATTCCGCGGTTTCCGCGATGCGCACGTGCGATGCGATGACTCTTTGCTGTTGCATTTTTGCGACGGCCTTCCCTTTATTCTTCTCATCGAGTTGCGCAACCATCTGCGCCAGAAAACGCAGCGCCTCGGAACTGGTCACGATCCAGTCGTTCTGACCGTCGAGCAACCGTTTCAGTTCGCGGCGCCGTTGTTCGGTGAACGCCGGCATCACACGCCGATAGGCGGCGACCGGCGTCACGCGTGCGCCGGCGGCGCGCAAGGCGTCGCCCAGCAGTTCACGGCCGGTTTCACCGCGCACGATCAGGATGTCCTTGCCACGCAGCGCAGGCAGATCCAGTGCTTCCAGCAATGTTTGCGAATCGGTGCGCTCGCGATCGTGCGGAATAAAAACGGTGCTGTTGCCCGGCGTGATGCCGTGCCGTTCCAGCGCAGCCCGGCTGCCGTCGCCGACCACGGCCAGTTGCAAGCCATGCGGCCAGTCCGGACGCGCAGCGAACGCGGCGTCGATCGCATTCGGGCTGACGAAGGCGATCAATGCATAGCGATCGAGGTCGGCCAGTGCCGCGCGCAGCGGTACCGTATCGGGCAGCGGCAGGATATCGAGCAAGGGGAAAAGGACGGGCGTGCGTCCGATCGCGGCGATGCGCTGCGCCAGCGCATCGGCCTGCGCCGCCGGCCGGGTGACGACGACAGAGGGCAGCTCAGGCATCTCCGACGGGTTCCGCCTTGCAGGCATCGAGGATCGCATGCGCGTCCTGCTGCTGCAGTTCCATCGCGATGCGCGTACCCAGTTCTTCCGGTGCCGCAGCCGGCCCGGACAGATCGGCACTGGCAACGCGTTTGCCGTCCGGCGTGGCGATCATCGCGCGCAGCCGCATCGTTTCTCCATCCAGCGTGGCGAAAGCCGCCAGCGGTACCTGGCAGCTGCCGCCGAAATTGCGCGACACCGTGCGCTCCGCGCTGACGGTACGCGCAGTCGCTTCGTGTTCGAGCGGTGCCAGCCATTGCTGCAAGTCGTCGCGATCAGCGCGGACCTCGATCGCCATCGCGCCCTGCCCTGGTGCCGGCAGGCTTTGTTCCGGCGGCAGGATGGCGCGTATGCGCTGCTCCATGCCCAGCCGCTTCAGCCCGGCGGCTGCCAGGATGATTGCGGCATACTCGCCGCGATCAAGACGGCCGAGACGCGTATCCAGGTTGCCGCGCAGCGGACGCACGACCAGCTTCGGAAAGCGTGCGGCAATCAGCGACTGGCGGCGCAGGCTGCTGGTGCCGACGATTGCGCCATCCGGCAGCGCATCCAGCGAATCGTAGTCGTTGGACACGAAGGCATCGCGCGGATCCTCGCGTTCCAGTATCGCCGCCAAGCTGAAACCGTCCGGCAGCGTCATCGGTACATCCTTCAGCGAATGCACGGCCAGGTCGGCGCGTCCGTCGGCGATTGCCGTTTCCAGTTCCTTGACGAACAGTCCCTTGCCGCCCACTTTCGACAGCGCGCGATCCAGGATCTGATCGCCGCGTGTCGTCATTCCGAGAATCTCCACCGTGCACTGCGGATATAATAGGGCCAGCTTTTCGCGCACATGCTCGGCCTGCCACATGGCGAGACGGCTTTCGCGCGAGGCGATGATTAATTTTTTCGGGGGTGGGAATTTCAACACGGCTTCTTTCGATTTTCTGTCGGGGGAAGCTGGCGAGCCTGTAAATTGCAGCCGCGCTCTACAGGTTCGGCAACTGTCGATGACGCCGCACAGCGGCCGTCTCCATCGCGGATTCACATCTAAGGTATTGCCGAAATTCTAGCATGCGCCGTTTCGGCGAAACGGCGCGTCTCCTCTCATTATCACCATCAACAAGCTGACTGTATTTCGACCATGGCAAAACAATCGAACACCCGACCGCGCGCGAATTCCTCCGCACAGAATACTTCTGACCGCGACAAGGACGCGCCGCTGAAGGAAGACATCCGCCTGCTGGGCCGCCTGCTCGGCGACGTGCTGCGCGACCAGGAAGGCGATGCCGTGTTCGAAGTGGTGGAAACCATCCGCCAGACCGCCGTGCGCTTCCGCCGCGAATCCGACGACCAGGCCGGCGCGCAGCTGAACCGCCTGCTGAAGAAACTGGACCGCGAACAGACCATCACCGTCGTCCGCGCGTTTTCGTATTTCTCGCACCTGGCCAACATCGCTGAGGATCATCACCACAACCGCCGCCGCCGCGCACATCTGCTGGCCGGCTCCACGCCGCAGGAAGGCAGCGTCGCCTTCGCGCTGGAAAAACTGGACAAGGCCGGTGTTTCCGGCGCCCAGGTGCGCGACTTCTTCAAGGAGGCGCTGATCTCGCCGGTGCTGACCGCGCACCCGACCGAAGTGCAGCGCAAGAGCATCCTCGATTCGGAAAACGATATCGCCCGCCTGCTGGCCCAGCGCGACTTGCCGATGACGCCGAAGGAGCGCGCAGACAATACCGAGCTGCTGCACACCCGCATCACGATGCTGTGGCAGACGCGCCTGCTGCGCTATTCAAAGCTGTCGGTCAAGGACGAGGTTAACAACGCACTGTCCTACTACCGCATCACCTTCCTGAACGAACTGCCCGGCATGTACGAGGATATTGCCGAGGAAGTGGCTGAACAGTTTCCGCAACGCGCAAGCAGCAAATCGAAGAACACGTTCTCGCCCTTCGTGCAGATGGGCAGCTGGATCGGCGGCGACCGCGACGGCAATCCGAACGTCAATGCCGACACCATGCATTACGCGCTGTCGCGCCAATCGACAACGGTGCTGGACTTCTATCTCGCCGAAGTGCATGCGCTGGGCGCAGAGCTGTCGGTTTCCGGCTTCCTGGCCGGCGTCAGTCCGGAGCTGCAGGCGCTGGCCGAGGCTTCGCCCGACCAATCTGCGCACCGCACCGACGAGCCTTACCGTCGCGCACTGATTTTCGTCTACACCCGCCTGGCGGCTACCGCGCGCGCGCGCGGCGCCACCACGATCGCACGCCGCGAAATCGGTTCGGCTGCGCCTTACGCATCGCCGGCCGAGTTCGCACAGGATCTGCAAATCCTGATCGATTCGCTGAAATCCCACCATGGTGGAGCGCTGGCACGTCCGCGCCTGGCCAAATTGCGCCGCGCGGCCGACATCTTCGGCTTCCACATGGCGACGCTGGACATGCGCCAGAGCTCCGATGTGCACGAGCGCGTGCTGACCGAACTGTTCCGCTGCGCACAGGTAGAGGCGGATTACACCGCACTGACCGAAGAACAGAAAGTCGCGCTGCTGCTGTCCGAGCTCAACAAGCCGCGCCTGCTGTTCTCGCCCTACATCGACTATTCGGACGAAACCAATTCCGAACTGTCGATCATGCGCGCCGCGCACGACATCCGCAAAATGTACGGCTCGCGCGCGATCCGCAACTACATCATCTCGCACACGGAAACCGTATCGGACATGCTGGAAGTGCTGCTGCTGCAGCGCGAAACCGGCCTGCTGCGCAACGGCAGCAGCGACGACGATGTCGAACTGATGGTGATTCCGCTGTTCGAAACCATTCCCGACCTGCGCCAGGCCGCCGTCATCATGGAACAGACGATGGCAATCCCGCAGGTACGCAAGCTGATCGCCAAGCAGGGCAACCTGCAGGAAGTCATGCTCGGCTATTCGGATTCCAACAAGGATGGCGGCTTCCTGACGTCGAACTGGGAACTGTACAAGGCCGAGACCCACTTGGTCGAAGTGTTCAATCGTGCCGGCGTCAAGCTGCGCCTGTTCCATGGCCGCGGCGGTACCGTCGGCCGCGGCGGCGGTCCGAGCTACGACGCGATTCTGGCGCAGCCGCCGGGCACCGTGAACGGCCAGATCCGCCTGACCGAACAGGGCGAAATCATCGCGTCCAAATTCTCGAATCCGGAAATTGGTCGCCGCAACCTGGCGCTGCTGGTCGCAGCCACGCTGGAAGCCAGCCTGATGCCGCATCCGTTCAACGGCCGGCACGCGAAGAAACTGGCCGAATTCGAAAACGTGATGAGCGAATTGTCCGACCTGGCCTATCACGCCTATCGCGACCTGGTCTATGAAACGCCCGGCTTCACCGACTATTTCTTCTCGGCCACGCCGATCGCCGAAATCGCCGAACTGAACATCGGTTCGCGCCCTGCATCGCGCAAGGCATCGCGCCGCATCGAAGATCTGCGCGCAATTCCATGGGGCTTCTCGTGGGGCCAGTGCCGCCTGCTGCTGCCGGGCTGGTACGGCTTCGGCGAAGCGATCGAGCAATGGCTGGCTGCGGACGGCAACAAGCGGCAGCGCGTCGCCATGCTGCGTACGATGTTCAAGGAATGGCCGTTCTTCGCCACGCTGCTGTCGAACATGGACATGGTGCTGTCGAAGACTGACCTGGCCGTCGCTTCGCGCTATTCAGAAATGGTGCAGGATCGCCGGCTGCGCAACAGCATCTTCAAGCGCATCGTCGCCGAACACGAACGCGTGTCCGATGCCTTGACGCTGATCACCGGACGCAAGGAACGCCTGGCGAACAACCCGCTGCTGGCGCGCTCGATCAAGAACCGCTTCGCCTATCTCGATCCGCTGAACCACCTGCAGGTCGAACTGATCAAGCGTCACCGCCTGTTGATGAAGGAAGGCAAGGTCGACGATCGCGTACGCCGCGGTATTCACCTGTCAATCAACGGTCTGGCCGCAGGTCTGCGCAATACCGGCTGATCGCGCAGGACGCCACGCGCACAACAAAAAGGGAAGCCTCGGCTTCCCTTTTGTTTTTTGGTTACCCGCCAATCAGCGCACCAGCGCCTTCACCGCCGGCCATTGGCGTCGAGAAATCGGCAGGCGATCGTCGATGCCACGCAGCATTACCTGCCACGATTCCTGCGGCTTGCCATCGCCGTCGTCTTCCGCATCCGCCATTTGCACACCGCGTTCGACGCCGGCGATCGCATCGCGCGCCACCAATGCGTTGCGATGCACGCGGATGAACTGTGCGGCGAATTCCTGTTCCAGCCCGGACAAGGCGCTTTCGATCAGGTATTCGCGTTCGCGCGTGCGCAAGGTCACGTATTTCGCTTCGGCCTTCAAGTACAGCACTTCGGCCACCGGCACCAGCAGCAGGCGGCCGCGCTCCTGTACCGAAAAATGCCGGCGCGGCGCCTGCGATGCCGCTGCATCGGCGATCGCCTGTTTCTGCATCCCTGCACTTTTCCGCAATGCGACGACACGGCGGATGGCATCGGCCAGGCGCGCTGCGCGCACCGGTTTCATCAGGTAGTCGAGCGCATGCACCTCAAAGGCCTTCAGCGCATATTCATCGTAAGCGGTCACGAAAACGATCGCCGGCGACGTTTCGCGATGCTGTGCCAGATGCGCGGCCAGTTCGATGCCCGTCATGCCGGGCATCTGCACATCCAGCAACACCACATCGGGCGACAGTTCCGCAATGCGATCCAGCGCCTGCTGCGCCTGCGCCGCCTCGCCGACCAGCTGGTGCGGGCATTCGTCCGCGATGTCGGACAACAGCGTCGTCAGCCACGCGCGCGCCGGCGCTTCATCGTCGACGATCAGGATACGCGGGATCATGCGTCCGCCTTCCGGTACGGCAACGACAGATGGACGGCAAACAAGCCGTTGCTGACGCCGGTGGTCAATTCGCCTTCGACGTCGTACAGCAAGGCGAGCCTTTCGCGGATGTTGTTCAAAGCCATGTGATTGCCGGTCGAGACGACATTTTCATGAAAAGGATTCGTGATCGCGATCTCGATACGGTCGCGCACGCGGCGCACGCCCACGCGCACCAGCGCGCGTTGCGGCGACGGCTCCACCCCGTAATGGATCGCATTCTCCAGCAACGGTTGCAGCAGCAGTGCCGGCACCGTCGCGCGCTGCAGCGTATCGCCGGAAATTTCGTCCATATTCCATTCGACCTGCAGGCGTTCGCCCAGCCGCACCTTTTCGATCGACAGATATTGCATGCCGATACGCACTTCGTTACCCAGCGTCGTCACATCGCGCGCATCGCGCATCAGGATGCGGTAGAGATCGGCTAGGTCTTCCAGCGTGGTTTCGGCGCGGCGCGGTTCGGTACGGATCAGCGACAGTACGGCATTGAGGCTATTAAACAGGAAATGCGGCCGTATGCGTGCCTGCAAGGCCTGCAGGCGCGCTTCGGCCAATGCCGGCGAAAACGCGCGTGTGCGCAATTCGAAGTAATGCTGCAGCACACCGCCGAACAGCGCCGCGCAAAGAATGCCTTCCGGCACGCCGACCCGGCTCAGGCTGACTGCAGTGCCGTTATCGCTCAGCACGTAGTGGATGATCAGCCCGGTAATAGCCGCCGGCACCAGTACGCAGGCCAGCCGCTGCGCCCATGGCGGCACGGTCCGGATCAGCCGGCGCATGCCGCACAAGGCAAACAGCGATGTCAGGCATGCCAGTTCGACCAGCATCGAGGCTTCGACAAAAGCCAGCATGCCAGC
>DATDLO010000315.1:0-3469 GCA_036519215.1 Oxalicibacterium sp. | reverse complement strand
ACAGACGCCGCAAGAACGATCTGGCTGCGCACGACGATGCGGCGGCGCAGCGCCGTGCAGTCGCCGTCGAGGCGCTGGTGCAGGCAGCCTGCAAGGCAGTGGCCGATTTCGGCGAGGAATTCCGCAATACCTGGGACCTGCGCAAGCGCGCCACGCGCGTGCTGGGCCGCTATACCGATAAAGGCAACGTCAAGTTCGATGGCCTGTCGCGCGTATCGCACGTGACGGATGCGACCGACTGGCGTGTCGAATATCCGTTCGTGGTGCTGACGCCGGACGACGAAGACGAGATGGCCGGCCTGGTCAAGGGTTGCATCGAACTCGGCCTGACCATCATTCCGCGCGGCGGCGGCACCGGTTATACCGGCGGCGCGATCCCGTTGACGCCGATGTCGGCCGTCATCAATACCGAAAAACTGATCGGCTTGTCTGCCGTCGAAATGACGCGCCTGCCGGGCGTCGACCGCGACTACGCGACGATCTACTCGGGCGCCGGTGTTGTTACCAAGCGTGTGGCCGATGCGGCGGAAAAGGCCGGCTTCGTGTTCGCCGTCGATCCGACTTCGGCCGAAGCTTCGTGCATCGGCGGCAACATCGCGATGAATGCCGGCGGCAAGAAGGCCGTGCTGTGGGGCACCGCTCTGGACAACCTCGCCAGCTGGAAAATGGTCGATCCAAACGGCGACTGGCTGGAGGTCACGCGCATCGAACATAACCTCGGCAAGATTCACGATGCGCCGGTGGCAAAGTTCAAACTTGAATGGACGCACCCGAACGAAAAGGGCCGCAATCGCAACACGCCGTTCAGGACCGAGACGCTGGATATCCCGGGCCGCATCTTCCGCAAGGAAGGCCTGGGCAAGGACGTCACCGACAAATTCCTCGCCGGCCTGCCGGGCGTGCAGAAGGAAGGCTGCGACGGCCTGATCACGTCGGCGCGCTGGATTCTGCACCGGATGCCGAAACATACGCGCACTGTCTGCCTCGAATTCTTCGGCCATTCGCGCGATGCGGTGCCGTCCATCGTCGAGATCAAGGATTACCTCGACAGCCTGCCGGCGCGCGGCGGCGCCTTCGAGAGCGTGCGCCTGGCCGGCCTCGAACATCTGGACGAACGCTATCTGCGCGCAGTCGGCTATGCGACCAAGTCCAAGCGCGACATGCTGCCGAAGATGGCATTGTTTGGCGACATCGTCGGCGATGACGAAGATGCGGTTGCGCAGGCGGCGTCGGAAGTTGTGCGTATTGCCAACCAGCGCGTCGGCGAAGGCTTTATCGCCGTCAGTCCGGAGGCACGCAAGAAATTCTGGCTGGACCGCGCGCGTACCGCGGCGATCTCCAAGCATACGAATGCGTTCAAGATCAACGAAGACGTCGTGATTCCGCTCAATCGCATGGGCGAATACTCGGACGGCATCGAGCGCATCAACGTCGAGCTGTCGATCAGGAACAAATTGCAGTTCCTGGCCGAACTGCACAACTTCTTCGTCGCCGGCAATCTGCCGCTGGGCAAGAGTGACGATGCGGAAGGCGATGCGATTCCGCCGGCCGAATTGTTGGAAGATCGCGTCAACCAGGCCGAGCAGCTGATCGAGGATACGCATGCGCGCTGGTCCTTCCTGCTGTCGAATCTGGATACGCCGCTGCGCGACGCGAAGGACAGGATGCTGGTGCTCGGCGTGCAGGCGCTGAACGGCACTTTCGACGAACGGCTGGCGAAGCAGCCGGACGCGACCGTATTCGACATCGTGCAGGATCGTACCGTGCGCGTGTCATGGAAGACCGAAGTGCGCGCACATCTGCGCCAGATATTCGGCGGTGTCGCATTCCGCCTGATACTCGACGAAGCCGCGGCGATCCATAAGCGTGTGTTGCGCGGCCGCGTGTTCGTCGCGTTGCACATGCACGCGGGCGACGGCAATGTGCACACCAACATTCCGGTCAACTCCGATCATTACCAGATGCTGCTGGATGCGCACGAAACGGTGGCGCGCATCATGAAGTTCGCACGTTCGCTGAATGGCGTGATTTCCGGCGAGCACGGCATCGGCATCACCAAGGTCGAATTCCTGACCGATGAAGAGCTGGCCGATTTTCGCGCATACAAGCGCCGCGTCGATCCGGAAGGCCGCTTCAACAAGGGCAAGCTGATGGACATGCCGGAACTGCGTGCCGATCTGCGCAATGCCTACACGCCGTCGTTCGGCCTGATGGGACACGAATCGCTGATCATGCAGCAGAGCGACATCGGCGCGATCGCCAACAGCGTCAAGGATTGCCTGCGCTGCGGCAAATGCAAACCGGTCTGTACCACGCACGTGCCGCGCGCGAATCTTCTGTACTCGCCGCGCAACAAGATCCTGGCGACATCGCTGCTGGTCGAAGCCTTCCTGTACGAAGAGCAGACGCGCCGCGGCGTATCGCTCAAGCACTGGGAAGAATTCGAAGACGTGGCCGACCATTGCACGGTCTGCCACAAGTGCGTGACGCCGTGCCCGGTCGACATCGATTTCGGCGACGTCTCGATGAACATGCGCAACCTGCTGCGCAAGATGGACAAGAAGTCCTTCAATCCCGGCACGGCGACTGCGATGTTTTTCCTGAACGCGACCGATCCGGCAACGATCAATGCGACGCGGCAGGCGATGGTCGGCTTCGGCTACAAGGCGCAGCGCTTCGGCCACGATTTCTTCCGCAAGCTCGGCAAGAAGCAGACCGCCGCACCGAAATCCACGATCGGCAAGCCGCCGCTCAAGGAGCAGGTGATCCACTTCGTCAACAAGAAGATGCCGGGCAACCTGCCGAAGAAGACGGCGCGCGCGCTGCTCGATATCGAGGACAACAAGATCGTGCCGATCATTCGCAATCCGCAGAAGACGACGGCGGATAGCGAAGCGGTGTTCTATTTCCCGGGTTGCGGTTCGGAGCGACTGTTTTCGCAAGTCGGGCTGGCCACGCAGGCGATGCTGTGGAACGTCGGTGTGCAGACCGTGCTGCCGCCGGGTTATCTGTGCTGCGGTTATCCGCAGCGCGGCACCGGCGATTACGACAAGGCAGAGAAGATCATTACCGACAACCGCGTGCTGTTCCACCGCATGGCGAACACGCTGAACTACCTCGATATCAAGACCGTGGTGGTGTCGTGCGGCACCTGTTTCGACCAGTTGCAGGGCTATGAATTCGACAAGATATTCCCCGGCTGTCGCATCATCGACATCCATGAATACCTGATGGAGAAGGGCGTCAAGCTGGAAGGTGTTTCCGGCGTGCGCTACATGTATCACGACCCTTGCCATACGCCGATGAAACTGCAGGATCCGCTGAAGACGGTGAATGCGCTGATCACGACAGGCGATGCGCAGAAGATCGAGAAGAACGATCGCTGCTGCGGCGAATCCGGCACTTTCGCCGTATCGCGTCCGGATATTTCGACGCAGGTGCGTTTCCGCAAGCAGGAAGAAATGGAGAA
>DATDLO010000314.1:0-2966 GCA_036519215.1 Oxalicibacterium sp. | reverse complement strand
TGGCCTTGGTCTGGCCTTCCTTGTAATCGAAACTGACAAGTTCATCCTGATTGGCGACATACAGCTTGTTGCCATCAAACGCCAAACCGTAAGGAGCGTTGAGGTTTTCGGCGAAGACTGTCTTCAGCTCGTAGGTGCCGTCGCCATCGGCATCCCGCAGCAACGTCAGGCGGTTGCCGCCCTTGACCTTGGTATTGCCCTGCGCCTTGATATAGCCGGCGATCACATCCTTGGGCTTCAGCTTTGCCGCATTGCCTCCACGGCCTTCCGCCACGATGATGTCGCCATTGGGCAGAACCAGCGTCTGGCGCGGAATCTTCAGATCGGTGGCAATGGCCGTAATGGTGTAACCGTCCGGCACCGTCGGTTTCTGATCGCCCCACGCAGCGGGTGCGGCGATCTTCATATTGGGTAACAGGCCGCGGTGTGGCTCGGGCAATTTGGGGTCCGGTCCGCGTGCCTGTGTCTCATCGCCCTTGCCGCCACATGCGCTCAAAAGCAGCGCGACACTCATGCAGGTCATTATGCTGAAACGTTTCATCGCACACCTCCTACGAGTGGGCCACGCAATCCAATCCAGGCCGACACGCAGCTCAACAACGCGACAATGACCGACAACACAAGACCAAGCGGCATGACGGCCCATGCGTCCTTCGCATGCTGGAAGGCATTGATCAGTCCGAGCACCCAGGTCACTGCCAGCAGCAGCACATACAGGACTGGTTGCCCCGCTTTTCTGTCCGCTGTGACGAGATTGGCCAGTGCAAACAACAGCGCCAGTCCGCCGAAAAGCAATGCGCCGGCAGTCAGCCAGGAAGCGAAGTTACTCCACTGGATCTCATACGACTTGTAATAAACGATATCGCTCAGTAGCGCGCCCAGAAACAGCGGAACGGTACCGGCGATCAGAATCGCGTGAAGAGGACCGGGAGGGGAATGATAGGTAAGGCTGGACGAGGCGGACAGTGGCATTGCATGCTCCTTGTGGTCACATTGGCAATTGACACAAAGTCTATAAGCATCCGGCTACATCTTTTCGTCAGACTACGCCGCGTTATCGGGTCAGAAGGCACCGACATCGCGAGTTGGTATGGATGGTGCGGAACGCGACCGGGCAGGAGGCGGTGCGCGAGGCGTATCGTGATGCCGTTCAATGCAGCACAGCCTCCCATATCCCATACAAGGCAGCGGGCGACGCTTCGAGAACGCCGTTTGTGACAAGGCGCTTATCTTTTTGCGCCGTCCCTTGAATTAAAAGACAAGCATCCATATACTTAGCACTCGCCGGGGTAGAGTGCTAAAACTCTCTGCCCCGATCCCACTTTCCAGTGCGGCAGGCTTGCAGTGAACACAATCGCACGGCAGCGGCCTCGCCGTGAAAATTACCTAACCTACTGATAACTAAGGAGTTTGTATGAACCTTCGTCCCTTGCACGATCGCGTCATCGTCAAGCGCCTCGACCAGGAAACCAAAACTGCGTCCGGCCTCATCATCCCTGAAGCGGCAGCAGAAAAACCGGACCAGGGTGAAGTGCTGGCAGTCGGCAACGGCAAAATTCTCGAAGACGGCAAGGTCCGCCCGCTCGACGTCAAAGTCGGCGATCGCGTCCTGTTCGGCAAATATGCCGGCCAGACCGTCAAGGTCGACGGTAACGAAGTTCTCGTGATGCGCGAAGAAGACATCATGGCAATCGTCCAAAAGTAATTCGCTTTGCGAATCTGCTTTTCAGTGATCACGCGTCACCTGACGCGCATTACTTAAATAATCAGGAGTAAAAACATGGCAGCTAAAGAAGTAGTATTCGGCGACGCAGCCCGTGCCAAGATGGTCGAAGGCGTCAACATTCTGGCTAACGCCGTCAAAGTCACCCTGGGCCCGAAAGGCCGCAACGTTGTGCTGGAACGCTCGTTCGGCGCACCGACCGTCACCAAGGACGGCGTCTCCGTTGCAAAAGAAATCGAACTGAAAGACAAGCTGCAGAACATGGGTGCGCAGCTCGTCAAGGAAGTGGCTTCCCGCACCAGCGACAACGCAGGCGACGGCACCACGACTGCAACCGTTCTGGCGCAAGCCATCGTCCGCGAAGGCATGAAATACGTTGCCGCCGGCATGAACCCGATGGACCTGAAGCGCGGCATCGACAAGGCTGTTGCAGCCACCGTCGAGCAACTGGCTACCATCGCCAAGCCATGCACGACCACCAAGGAAATCGCTCAAGTCGGTTCGATCTCGGCCAACAGCGACGCATCGATCGGCGAGCGTATCGCTGAAGCGATGGAAAAAGTCGGCAAGGAAGGCGTCATCACCGTGGAAGACGGCAAATCCCTGAACGACGAACTCGACATCGTCGAAGGCATGCAGTTCGACCGCTGCTACCTGTCGCCGTACTTCATCAACAACGCAGAAAAGAAAACCGCGATTCTGGAAAACCCGTTCATCCTGCTGTTCGACAAGAAGATCTCGAACATCCGTGACCTGCTGCCGGTATTGGAACAAGTCGCAAAAGCAGGCCGTCCGCTGCTGATCATCGCCGAAGACATCGAAGGCGAAGCACTGGCAACGCTGGTGGTGAACAACATCCGTGGCATCCTGAAAACCTGCGCAGTGAAGGCACCTGGCTTCGGCGATCGCCGCAAGGCCATGCTGGAAGACATCGCGATCCTGACCGGCGGTCAAGTGGTTGCCGAAGAAGTCGGCCTGACGCTGGAAAAAATCACGCTGGAAGAGCTGGGCCAGGCAAAACGCGTCGAAATCGGCAAGGAAAACACCACGCTGATCGACGGTAACGGCCAGGCCGTTGCAATCGAAGCACGCGTCAAGCAGATCCGCGCACAGATCGAAGAAGCGACCTCGGACTACGACCGTGAAAAACTGCAGGAACGCGTTGCCAAGCTGGCAGGTGGCGTTGCAGTGATCAAGGTCGGTGCAGCAACCGAAGTTGAAATGAAAGAGAAGAAAGCACGCG
>DATDLO010000313.1:0-2669 GCA_036519215.1 Oxalicibacterium sp. | reverse complement strand
CCGTAGCGTGCGATCAGGTCGCCGGCAATCGGGAGCCGCAGCTTGCCGCGCAATGCGGGGAATGCACCATCCTGCATGCCGGGGACCGGCGTCAGCTCGTTGTGGGCCAGTGCTTCCGCCGGCTGTTCTTCAGGCGGCTCGTCATCCTCGATGGCGTCGGGATTGGTTTTCTTGTTTTGCGCCAGACGGCGTTCGCGCTCGGCCTTGGCGCGCGCCAGGCGTTCGCGTCGTTCCTGCGCGCGTTTCCTGGCGGCGGCCGCTGCGGCGCGCTTCTGCTCGGCAATCAGCGCCGTCAGTTTGTCCACCAGTGTCGATAGCCGGCGCTCGTTGCGCGCGATGTTGCCGGCTTCCTTGCGTTGTGCGGTCAGTTTGTTCGACAACTGCGACAGCAGCGCGGCACGCTGTGCCTTCTGCTTTTGCAGAATGGCTTGCTGTTTGCGCGCCTCGGCAGCGATTTCATCCAGTTCGGCTTTGGCATTCTGTACTTCGGCCTGCTTCTCTTCCAGCTTGTGCAGGTTGGCGCGCAGCGATTCGATCAGTTCGGCCTGCGCACGCGATACATAACCCATGTATTGCAGTTCGCGATTGATGCGGTTCGGGTTGTCGCCCGACAGCAGCAGCTTGATCCGATCCTCGTTGCCGGCGACGTACTGGTCGCGCAGCAGGGAAGCGAGCTGGCCTTGTTGCGACTCGACGGTCTTTTGCAGTTCTGTCATCTGTTTTGACAGTTCGTCGAGCTTGGCCTGCGTCTGTTTCTGGTCGCCGGCCAGTTCGCGCAGATCGCGCTTGGCATCGGAAATGGCTGCTTCGGATTCGGCCAGCGCATCGGCGGCGTCGCTCTTGGCGCTTTCGGTCTTGTCGATGCTGCGCTTGAGTTCGTTCAGTTTCTGCCGCAGGTCGGCGCGTTCGGCTTCCGCCGCCTTTTTCTGCTTGTTGCGGTCGGTTTCCTTCTGCGCGTGCGCTGCCGGCAACGCCAGCGCCAGCATGATCGATGTCAGCAGGACAAGCGAACGCATGGAGCGGCGGCGCGGAAAACGAATGAATTGCGGAATCTGCACAAATTCGGCTACGGAATCAGCGCGCCTGGGCGGTGGCCGGCGTTGCGGCCGGTTCGCCGAGATAGTAGTGGCGGATCGGCTTCAGATTCGCATCGAGTTCATAGACGATGGGTCGGCCGTTTGGAATGTTGAGCGAGACGATATCCTTGTCGCTGATGTCGTCCAGCACCTTGATCAGCGCGCGCAGGCTGTTGCCGTGGGCCGAGATGATGACATTCCTGCCGGCGCGGATCTGCGGTGCGATCGTGTCGTTCCAGTAGGGAATCACGCGTTCGACCGTGTCTTTCAGGCATTCGCCGAGCGGAATTTCGCTGCGCTCGAGATGGGCATAGCGCGGATCGTCGTACGAGGTGCGCGGATCGTCGGCTTCCAGCAGTTTGGGCGGGATGTCGAAGCTGCGGCGCCATTGCATGACCTTGTCCGCGCCATACTGCGCGGCGGTCTCTGCCTTGTTCATGCCTTGCAGTGCGCCGTAATGGCGCTCGTTGAGGCGCCAGTGGCAGACCACCGGAATCCACATCAGGTCCATTTCATCGAGCGCAATCCACAACGTGCGAATCGCACGTTTCAGCATCGACGAATAGGCCAGGTCGAACGTGAATCCCGCTTCGCGCAGCAATTCGCCGGCGCGTTTGGCTTCCGCGCAGCCTTTTTCCGTCAAGTCGACATCTGCCCATCCGGTGAAGCGATTATCGAGATTCCATGTGGACTCGCCGTGGCGCATCAATACGATTTTGTACATGGTTCTGGTAGGGGTAGGTATGGGTTTTTGATGCAAAATGCCGAATCCGAATTGTAGCCGGCCTTCTATTTTATAATGCCGGGATTCATTCAACCCAGTAGGACACCGTGAAATTCATCATCGATAATATTTTTCTGATTGCCCTGGCCTTGATTTCGGGCGGTGCATTGATCTTCAACGCCGTGCAGCGCATGGGTGCGAAAGTTACCGCGCTGCAAGCTACGCAACTGCTTAATCAAGGGAAGACCGTGGTGGTTGACGTACGTTCCGCCGAAGAGTTCGCGGAAGGACATATTCGCGACGCAAAAAACATCCCGCTGAAGGAGTTGAAAGACCGTACCGGCGAACTGGAAAAGTTCAAGGAACGTCCGGTGGTGGTGGTCTGCAACAAGGGCTTGCAATCGAACAGGGCGACCGCACTTCTGAAGAAAGCCGGCTTCACGAATGCATCGGCGCTGCTGGGCGGCATGGACAGCTGGCAAACGCAGGGCCTGCCGGTCAGCAAGTAAGAAGCAAGTAAGTAGCAAGAAAAGGATCATGATGACTGCGCATGTGACGATGTACAGCACGGGCGTATGCCCGTATTGCCTGATGGCCGAGCGCCTGCTGAAGACCAAGGGCGTGGCGGAGATCGAGAAGATTCGCGTCGATCTGCAGCCCGAGCTGCGCGCCGCCATGATGGAAAAAACCGGGCGCCGTACGGTGCCGCAGATCTACATCGGCGACACGCATGTCGGCGGCTTCGACGATCTGCACGCGCTTGACCGTGCGGGCAAGCTCGACCCCCTTCTGGCCGGCTGAGCGCGCGCATAAGCGCCCGCCGACCGCCGACGGCAGAGCCGTCTCAACAAACAAGGAGCACCTCGTGA
>DATDLO010000312.1:0-2274 GCA_036519215.1 Oxalicibacterium sp. | reverse complement strand
CAGGATGTTCCAGCTCTTGTCGCTGACGAGACGGTTTGTATTGTGATAATGGCGCGGCATGCCGTCAACGTCGATCAGGTCGCCGGAGACGGTCGTGATCTGTTCGATTTCCGGATAACGCGCGGCAGCCATCGCCAGTTTCGCCAGATCGTTGGCAGTAGACGTGTTGTACGGCGACAGGCCGGTCGGCTCTTCGATGTTGGTGCGACGCAGGCCCAGCGCATGCGCCTTGTTGCGTACGGCAACGAGGAAGTGCGACATGCCGCCCGGATAGGTGCGCGCCAATGCGTGCGCTGCACGATTGTCGGACGACATCAGCGCCAGTTCCAGCAATGTGTGGCGTGCCAACACGGCACCGACCGGTACGCGCGACGAACTGAACTTCAGCGTATCGACATCGTCTTCGGTGATTGCAATCTGTTCCTGCATGTCCAGATGGGCGTCGAGTACGATCATGGCCGTCATCAGCTTGGTCAGCGATGCAATCGGCACGATGTCGGTGGCATTCTTTTCGAACAGGACCTCGCCGGTGTGTTCATCGACGACGATCGCATGCTTGGAACCGAGCGACACGGCGCCTGCCTGCTGGCCAATGGCGGAGAGGATGAGAAGGGCGGAAAGAAGAAACGAACGGATCATGTCTGCACGCGGAAAGTTTCCATCGAGCAGCGATAATAGCGTCGTTTCCGGCAGGAATGATACGGTTGTGATGCGTAGGTGCGACTTTTCGCGACTATTTTTTGTAACCGATAAAAATTTGAAAATGCTTGATACCGCTTTGACAGCACTTTGATTGCACGTCTGTCATTCGTCGCGTGAATAGCGCTGTTCGCGCCATGGATCGCCGCGCTTATGATAGCCGCGCACTTCCCAGAAGCCCGGCGCATCCTGCGTGCGGAATTCGATCCGGTTTATCCACTTTGCGCTTTTCCAGAAATACAGATGCGGCACGACCAGCCGCACCGGCCCGCCATGTTCGCGTGTCAGCGGCTTGCCGGACCAGGCATGAACCAGCATCGCACCTTCGGCGGCAAAATCGTCCAGCGTCAGGTTCGTCGTATAGCCGTCGGAGGAGTGCAGCAGCACGAAGCGCGTGGCGGGAAGCGGGAACACGGATTCCAGCAGATCGATGGTGGACACGCCTTGCCACTGGTTGTCGTAACGCGACCAACTGGTCACGCAATGGATATCGGATACGGCGTTGGTTTGCGGTTGCGCCATCAGATCGGTCCAGCGCCAGATGGCAGGGCGCGCGATCGCACCGAACAGCTGCAGTTGCCATGCGCCCGGTGCGATGTCGGGATGTTCGCCCAGATCCAGTACCGGCCAATCGTCGGTACGATGCTGGCCCGGCGGCAGGCGGGTGTCGTTCGCGTGCTTGCCGCTTGCAGGGCGACGCCCATCCTGCGCCCAGCGTTCCTTCGTCAGCGTCAGCTTGCTGGGCGGCGGGAGGGAGTCGTCGTCGCTCATGGCATCAATTTGCCTGGCGGCGGGCGATTTCCATTTTCACGGGCAGGCTGGGATCCAGCGTGCCGGCAATCGTGCCGAACATGTCGGCAGCATTGTCGAAACCGTTCGCGCGCAGGTGTTCGGCTTCCTTCATCAGATGCATGGCCAGACTGGCATCGCTGGTGCCGGTGCCTTTCAGGGAGCGTCCGACGTGGCGGCACAACGATTCGAACTCGCTCTTGTTGATGGTTTTCGGCTTGTCGGTCGAACTGTCGTTGATGTTGTCGGCGGCATTGTCGCTCATCGTATTCTCCTGTTGAGGTTGCAATTGCATCTATTTTAGCGCCGGGCGACTGTCGCATGCATGGCCGGAATCGGCTTGCACGGCAACAAAGCGACGCAGGCCGCCATGCAAGCGGCAATAAGCGAATGGAAAAGGACATGCGGAAAACCGCATACCTGCGATGAACCGGCGCAGGCATCGGCGATCATGCGGAAAACAGGGTTGTACACGATGATGACAACCCAGCATCGACACGGGATTCATGCATGAATGGGAAAATTGCCGTGCTTGCCGACGGAAGCCGCCAAATAATCCGGTTGAGCCGGACTTTACGTCTGTTCGAACTGTATTGCCAGATTCCGGCCATGTCCGAGCGGGCGAAAATTTGCCATAATCCAAGGCTTGCCGACGTTGATACCGGCACCGGTACCGATACGCAGTGTCTGCATCGCGCAGGCTCTTGCTTCCTCCACAACAAATCCAACAGATCAGATTGCCATGTTTGCACCTTCCTTGATGGGCCGTCTTTCCTTCACGCACAT
>DATDLO010000311.1:0-3140 GCA_036519215.1 Oxalicibacterium sp. | reverse complement strand
CACTTGCCGCGGCTGTTCGATCGCTTTTATCGTGTTGACTCTTCGCGGCTGGGCTCCGCTCAGGCGAGCGGACTGGGCTTGGCGATCGTGCGATCGATCATGCAACTGCATCAGGGAAGTTGCACGGTCGCCAGCGACGGACAAGGCACTCGATTCAACCTGCACTTTCCGCAGCACTCGATTCACACCAATACTGTCGTCAAACGTCGGTCTTCACCGCTTTTTCAATATCAGCACGCGACAGTTCGGGTGCAAACAGCTGAATGAAATCGTACGTATAGCTGCGTAGATAAGCGCCACGCCGCACTGCCAGTCGAGTCACGTTCTGCGCAAACAGATGCGCGCCGTCGATCACCTTCAAGCCCGTGCCCGTCAGCGTATCGCCGTTGCGATGCTGCAGCGCCATAGACGCCACCAGCCCGACACCGAGACCAAGCGCGACATATTGCTGGATGACGTCGGAATCCATTGCGGTCAGCACGATATCCGTCGTGATGTTTTCCTGGCGGAAGGCGTCGTCGATGTGGCTGCGGCCGGTGAAGCCGAGGTCGTAGGTAATCAATGGATACGCAGCCAGATCGGCCAACGTGACCGGATTCTTCTGCAGCAGCGGATGACCGTCCGGCACGACGATCGCGTGATGCCAGCGGTAGCACGGAAAGGAAACCAGTTCATCGAACTGGCTCAAACCTTCGGTGGCGATGCCTACGTCCGATTTTCCGGAGATCACCCACTCCGCAATATGCTCGGGCGAACTCTGCTGCAGCGCGATGCGCACCTTCGGGAAAGCGGAGCGAAATGCCTGCACAACCTTGGGCAGCATGTAGCGCGCCTGCGTGTGCGTGGTGGCGACGGCCAGTGTGCCGATTTCCTGCGCCGTGTATTCGCGGCTGGCGCGTTGCAGGTTTTCCGCTTCCAGCAGTAGGCGGTCGATGATCTGCAGGATGCCGCGTCCCGGATCGGTCAGGCCGGTCAGGCGCTTGCCGTTGCGCTCGAAGATATCGACGCCGAGTTCTTCTTCCAGTTCGCGGATCTGGCGGCTGACGCCAGGCTGCGATGTGTACAGCACGTTGGCGACTTCGGTCAGGTTGTAGCCGCAACGCGCGGTTTCGCGTATCGAACGTAATTGCTGAAAATTCATCGTGGGACACCCCGTCAAAACGCCGTCGAATCGGCGGAAATCATTGTGCGATTCCCCGATGACCCGACTGCGCCCGCTCCGACGGCGCGTCCGGATCGATCAAACGGAATCGTCGATAAACACCTGCAGCTTCTTCGGTCGAACGACCAGCGTTTCGCCTTCCTTCAACTGCATTTGCGTAAAGCGGTCGTTCGAAATCACGGCCTCGATCAACTCGCTGTTATCGTCACGCTCCAGTTCGAGCTGCGCCAACGGACCGATCGCATGAACGCGCAGCAGCTTGACGACGATGCCGTCGATGCCGTCTGCATCCTGCGCGTAGCGCTCGACTTCCAGATCGTGCGGACGTACATAGCCGATACCTTTCGCATCCTGGGTCTGCGCATAGTCGGGTGCAGCAAACGACAAGCCTTCCGACTGCAGCACGCCCTCGTGCACGCGCCCATGGAACAGGTTGACGTTACCGAGGAAGCCGTAGACGAAGGGCGAAGCCGGATTGTTGTAGACATCGCGCGGCGCGCCGATCTGCTCGACATTGCCTCGGTTCATGAGCACGATCTGGTCAGCCACTTCCAGCGCCTCTTCCTGATCGTGCGTAACGAAAATGCTGGTGACGTGCAACTCGTCATGCAGGCGGCGCAGCCAGCGGCGCAGTTCCTTGCGCACCTTGGCATCGAGCGCGCCGAACGGTTCGTCCAGCAGCAGCACGCGTGGCTCCACCGCCAGTGCACGCGCCAATGCGATGCGCTGGCGCTGGCCGCCGGACAGTTGCGGCGGATAGCGATCGGCCAGCCAGTCCAGCTGCACCAGCTCCAGCAGCTTCATGACCTTTTCCTTGATCTGCGCTTCAGACGGCCGCGTCGCCGCCGGGCGCACGCGCAGGCCGAAGGCGATGTTCTCGAACACGCTCATGTGCTTGAACAGCGCATAGTGCTGGAACACGAAACCGACCTGGCGTTCGCGCACGTGGCGTGCCGACGCATCCTGGCCGTCCAGCAGCACCTGGCCGTTGTCCGGCTGTTCGAGGCCGGCGATGATGCGCAGCAGCGTGGTCTTGCCACAACCGGACGGCCCCAGCAATGCCGTCAATTCGCCCGCCGGAAAGCTCAGCGAGACGTCGTTCAGTGCGACGAAACTGCCGAACTGCTTATGGATGTTCCTGACTTCGATACTCATGATCCCTGCTCCTGAAACTGTTCCTGCACCGTGCGCGCGTCATGTCCGTTGCGCAGGCGCCACTCGATAAATGATTTGAGCGCCAGTGTAACGAGTGCCAGCAGCGCCAGCAATGACGCAACCGCAAAAGCCGCCGAAAACTGGTACTCGTTGTACAGAATCTCCACCTGCAGGGGGATCGTGTTGGTCTGGCCGCGAATGTGGCCGGACACCACCGATACCGCGCCGAATTCACCCATCGCCCGCGCATTGCACAAGATCACGCCGTACAGCAGTCCCCACTTGATGTTCGGCAGCGTCACGTGCCAGAACATGCGCCAGCCCGATGCGCCCAGCACCAGTGCGGCCTCTTCTTCCTCGCTGCCCTGCGACTGCATCAGCGGGATCAGTTCACGCGCCACGAACGGGAAAGTGACAAACACCGTCGCCAGCACGATGCCGGGCACCGCGAACAGAATCTTGACGTTGTGATCCATCAGCCACGCGCCGAACCAGCCCTGCGCACCGAACAGCAACACGTAGATCAGGCCCGAGATCACCGGCGACACCGAGAACGGCAGATCGATCAGCGTCAGCAGGATGCTCTTGCCGCGGAAATCGAACTTGGCGATGCACCACGATGCCGCGATGCCGAACACCAGGTTCAGCGGCACCGCAATCGCCGCCGTCAACAACGTCAGCCTGATCGCAGCCAGCGCATCTTCCTCGACGATGGCAGCGAGGTAGGCGTGCCAGCCTTTCTTCAGCGCTTCGGCAAACACCGCCACCAGCGGCACGAACAGGAACAGTGTCAGAAAACCGAGTGCAACGCCGATCAGCAGTG
>DATDLO010000310.1:0-3379 GCA_036519215.1 Oxalicibacterium sp. | reverse complement strand
CTTCATTTGATGGGCAGCATCGGCGATGAAACGCTTCTGCATGCGGATGCTGTGCGACAGTCGCGCCAGCAGTTCGTTGAACGAGCCGACTAGCGGCAGGATTTCTTCCGGCACGAGGCCGGAATCGATGGGACTCAGGTCGTCAGGCCGGCGTTCGTGTATTCGCTGTTGCAGTTCCGCCAGCGGACGTAGGCCGCGCGTCAGGGCGAACCAGACGAGGATCAGCGCGACCGGCAGGATGATGAATTCCGGCACGATCACGCCCTTGATGATCTGGTTGACCAGTTGCGAACGCTTGTCCAGCGTTTCGCCGACCTGCACCAGCGCCAGGCGCGGCTCCAGGCTCAGTTGCGGTTCGACACGCGTCTTGTGCAGGTCGACATAGGTGTAGGCGATGCGCACTTCGGTATTGCGGATGAAGTCGTTGCGGAATTGCGTGGACCACGGCGGTGGCATTTCGGCATCCTTCGGCAACGGCATTTCCGGATCGCCGTCGACCACGTTGCTGTGCGCATCGCGAATCTGGAAATAGACGTTGTCGATATCGTCGGCGTGCAGGATGTCGCGTGCCGAGCTGCTCAGGCGCGTGATGACGCGGCCGTCCTGTTCCTTGATCTGCTGCGCGACGGCGGTCAGCTTGTCTTCCAGCGCACGATCGAACGGTTCGTTGGCGATGGAGCGGGCGACGATGTAGGTGATGGCGATGCTGAGCGGCCACAGCAGCAGCAGCGGCACCAGCATCCAGTCGAGGATTTCGCCGAACAGCGAGCGCTGGGTGCGGCCGCGGGACGATGCCGGCGACGCGTTTGCATCGGCTGTCGTCGCCTCCGTGCGGGTTTCTGGCATGGATGCGTCAGGCCGGCGGTGCGGGTTCGGTAAACTTTTCGAGGCAATAGCCGAGTCCGCGCACGGTGGCGATGCGCAGTCCGCCAATCTCGATCTTCTTGCGCAGCCGGTGCACGTAGACTTCGATGGCGTTGTTGCTGACTTCCTCGCTCCATTCGCACAGGTGGTCGACCAGCTGTTCCTTGGAGACCAGCCGGCCGCTGCGCTGCAGCAGCACTTCCAGCAGGCCGAGTTCGCGTGCCGACAGATCCAGCATCTGGTCGTTGATATAGGCGATGCGGCCGACCTGGTCGTAGGACAGCGGCCCGTGGCGGATCACCGTCGGTCCGCCGCCGGCGCCGCGCCGCGTCAGCGCCCGCACGCGCGCTTCCAGTTCGGACAGGTCGAAGGGCTTGGCCATGAAATCGTCGGCACCCAGATCGAGCCCGCGCACGCGCTGGTCGATCGAATCGGCGGCGGTCAGGATCAGTACCGGCAAATGCGAATTGCGCGCGCGCAGGCGCTGCAGTACTTCCAGACCGGAAAGCTTGGGCAGGCCGAGATCGAGAATCAGCAGGTCGAAATCCTGTGTGGCCAATACCGAATCGGCTTCCAGCCCATTCTTGACGCAATCGGTGGCATAGCCGGACTGGCGCAGGGAACGGGTCAGGCCATCGGCCAGAACGGCATCGTCTTCGGCAAGCAGGATTCGCATGGAGAGGGGAAGGAAAATGTTGCGTTGTAGTCTATTGGGTTTCGAGGGGGGCGGCAACCGCGCAAAAGGCGGGCGTGGCTGGAGAGACGGAGAATCGCGGGAATGACACGGGATTCGATATCAGCTGCAATTGAATGCCTAACAATGAGTATCGATGCTTGTCGTTGAACGAGCCTGTTCGCCGTCGGAAATTTCTTGCAAGAAAGTTATTTTTCACCTGATTTTGCCGAATCGTCACAAGACGCTTGCATAAAGCACTGTTTTTTTATACAGTGCCGTCTGCGGGCCCGGAACATCGTGTAGCCGGCCTATCCACTTCACTGCCGAAAGAATTTCATGGACGACAAGAAACTCGCACAGAACGCTGAAAAGAGCAAAGCACTGGCCGCCGCGCTGGCGCAAATCGAAAAGCAATTCGGTAAAGGTTCGGTCATGCGCATGGAAGACGGCGCCGTGGTCGAGGAAGTGCAGGTCGTTTCTACCGGTTCGCTGGGCCTGGACGTCGCACTCGGCGTCGGTGGCCTGCCGCGCGGTCGCATTGTCGAAATCTACGGCCCGGAATCGTCCGGTAAAACGACGCTGACGCTGCAAACGATTGCCGAAATGCAGAAGCTTGGCGGTACCTGCGCCTTCATCGACGCCGAACACGCACTGGACGCTACTTATGCCAAGAAACTCGGCATCAATATGTCCGAGCTGCTGGTTTCGCAGCCGGACACCGGCGAACAGGCGCTGGAAATCTGCGACGCGCTGGTGCGCTCCGGCAGTGTCGATCTGGTCGTTATCGATTCGGTCGCCGCGCTGACGCCGAAGGCCGAGATCGAAGGCGACATGGGCGATTCGCTGCCCGGCCTTCAGGCGCGCCTGATGTCGCAGGCGCTGCGCAAGCTGACCGGCAGCATCAACCGCACCAATACGCTGGTTATCTTCATCAACCAGATCCGCATGAAGATCGGCGTCATGTTCGGCAACCCGGAAACCACGACCGGCGGTAATGCATTGAAATTCTATGCATCCGTCCGCCTCGATATCCGCCGTACCGGTTCCATCAAGTCCGGCGACGAAGTGATCGGCAACGAAACCCGCGTCAAGGTCGTCAAGAACAAGATCGCGCCGCCGTTCCGCGAAGCGCATTTCGACATCCTGTATGGAGAAGGCACGTCGCGCGAAGGCGAGATTCTCGATCTGGGCGCCGACAACAAGGTCGTCGAGAAATCAGGCGCATGGTACAGCTACGGCAGCGACCGTATCGGCCAGGGCAAGGACAATGCGCGCAACTATCTGAAAGAGCGTCCGGAGCTGGCACGCGAGATCGAGAACAAGGTGCGTGTCTCGCTGGGCGTGCCTGAACTGCCTGCCGTCAAATCCGCGGCGAAAGCCGACGAAGCACCGGCGAAGAAAGCCGCTGCTGCGAAAGAAAAGGAATTGAAGGAAGTCGAATAAGATGAACGCAGCGCACGGTCGACCGGCAGCATCGCCGATCGGGCGCATGGCGTTTTCGATTTTTAGTTCTTGATTTCTCCCAAGCGTCCGCGTTTTCCATGGCTAAACTACAGATCAGCCTGAAAGCCCGGGCGCTTCGCTATTTGTCGGCGCGTGAGCACAGCCGGTTGGAACTGGGACGCAAGCTGGCGCGTTATGCGCAGGAAAGCGATGATGTCGAAGCGCTGCTGGATGCATTGGAAGCAGCCAAGCTGTTGTCGCAGGAGCGCTTTTCCGAATCGCTGGTACGCCGTCGCGCCACGCGCTTCGGCAACAGCCGCATCCTTTCCGAACTCAAGAGTCACGGCATTGCCGCCGATGCGGTTGCTGGTATCAAGGCCGATCTCGAACAGGATG
>DATDLO010000309.1:0-4509 GCA_036519215.1 Oxalicibacterium sp. | reverse complement strand
CTGTATCGCGTGGAAGACTGGTTCCACAAGCTGCCGGTGCACTGGATGTGGTGGCCGGCGATCGGTGCGCTGGTGGTCGGCATCGGCGGCTGGTTGCAGCCGCGCGCATTGGGCGTCGGCTATGACGTGATTTCCGATCTGTTGCATAACAATCTGGCGCTATCGGTGGCGTTGTCGCTGCTGGTGGTCAAGGCAATCATCTGGGTGATCGCGCTGGCATCGGGTACATCCGGTGGCGTACTGGCGCCGTTGCTGATGCTGGGAGCCGGTCTGGGGACGGTGATTTCCAGCCTGGTGCCGGGTACCGATGCGGCGCTGTGGCCGCTGGTCTGCATGGCGGCAGTGCTGGCCGGTGTGCTGGGCGCACCGCTGACGGCGGCCGTGTTCGCGCTCGGTCTGACCGGCGACTTCAATGCCTTGCTGCCGTTGCTGCTGGCGACTGGCGTTTCCTACGGCTTCACGATCATGGTGATGCGCCGTTCGATCATGACGGAAAAGATCGCACGCCGCGGCCTGCACGTGTATCGCGAATACAGCATCGATCCGCAGGAGCGTTCCTTCGTCGGCGATGTGATGACGGCCGAGGTGATGACGATCGATGCGTCGTTGACGCTGGGCGAGGCGGCCCAGCTTTATTTCGGGACATCGCAAGCACATCGCGCCTTCCCGGTGATCAATCGCAAGCATGTCTTGATCGGCACCATGGACCGTGGCGTGCTGGAAGAGGGCATTCGAACGCGCGGCGCGGACTGCACGGTGGCCGCGTTGTTCGATCACGTGACGCCCGAGATGGCGTTACGCACTGAAACCTGCCAGACCGTCGGCCGCAGAATGGCGCGCCGCCATCTGGAACGCCTGCCGGTGGTGGAAGATCATCGCTCGCGCGTGCTGGTGGGTATCGTCAGCCGCAGCGATCTGGTCAAACCGTCGTATACGGTCTATGAAGAGGAACACGTGCGCGAGAAGCTGATGGGGAATTGATTCCCGCGATGCGCCTGCCGGTTGTCGGAAGACGCGATGGGCGTATCGAGAGGGATGCGAAACAAAAACGGCCCGCATGATGCGGGCCGTTTTTTATGGTCGAACGTGACGCGGAAGCGGTTGAAACGTCAGGAAACGCTTCAAGAGGCCCGATGCAATCCGGATTCGTCTGATTCTTCGTCCGATGAATCCGGTTGCAGCGGAAGCGGGATTCAGCTCCCGCCGCGCGCTCAGGATTGCGCGGAGGATTTTTCCGCCAGCGCCTTTTCCAGTTCGGCGATTTTCACGCGTTGTGCCGTCTCGTTCGCATAGCGTTCGGTGACGTCGCGCGCGATGGCTTGCGCGCCCAGCACGTTGCCCGCTTCGTCGCGTATCAGGCCGAAGCTCATGTCGACATAGATGCGGGTGCCGTCCTTGTGCATCGAGCGCGTCGTCAGCACCTTGTTCTCGTACTTCATGTCGCCGGTAGAAACCGCATGGTTGAAGCCGTTGTTGTGCGCCTGCAGCATGCGTTCCGGAATGATCAGATCCAGCGTGCCGCCGATCACATCGGCTGCCTTGTGGCCGAAGATGCGTTCGGCACCGCTGTTCCAGACGCGCACGAGACCGTTGCGGTCGGCGAAGATGATGGCATCGTGCGACTGCTCGACCAGTCCCTTGTACAGCATGGCCATGTCGAGGCCGTTATCGTTGGTCGTGCTCATTGCATTCTCCTTTTGGGGTCATGATTCGTTGGTGTGGCCGGCCATCGCATGTTCGTACAATGCCGCAATCAGATCGGTCTGCGAAATCAGGCCGACCAGACGGTTCTTTTCATCGACGATCGGCAACTGGTGCAATTCGTCGTCGGACATCAGCGGTACCAGATCGGTGATCGACTGGTCTTCGCGGGCAGTGATGACGTCCTTCGTCATGATCTGACCGACGACTTCATGCTTGTCCGTATGCGCGAGCTGCGACGGCAGGATCAGCTGGGCCAGGCGCTTGCCCAAGCCTTCGTGCATTTCCTCTTCCGCATGCCGCAGATAATCGGCCTTGGTCACGATGCCGATCACGTGGTTGCCGCGATCGACAACCGGCAGCGCGGTGAGGTCATGCTCCTGCAGGCGCTGCCAGGCGTCGGCGAGTTCGGTGCCGAACGAGACGGAGATAACGTCTTTCGACATGATGTCGGCGCATTTGACGCCGCCGATCTGGCGCCGATAAGCCTGCATCTCGGTCTGCAATATCAACTCTTCCAGGTCGTCGCGGCTGATGTCGATGATCTGATTGTAGCGTCTCAGCACGTTGTCCAGATCTTCCGGCGTGATGCCGGTGCGCTCCGTTGGCGCCGCGTCTGTCGTGTGATGCCGTTCGGCCGGTGCCGGCATGGCCAGATGCGGGTAGCGGCGGCCGGTCGCGTTGTTGTAGAACAGGGCGGTCAGCAACAGGATAACCGAGTTCAGCAGCACCGGCGAGAGCACGAAATCGTAGCCATGTGCATGCGGCCCGGTGCCGGCCAGGACTGCCGTCAGCGCGACTGCGCCGCTGGGCGGGTGCACACAGCGAAAGGCGATCATGCCGCCGATGGCGATGCCGATGGCGACGCCGGCAGCCAGCATCGGCGCATCGATCAGCTTGGCGCAGGTGATGCCGACGACGGCGGCGATCATATTGCCGCCGATGAGTGACCACGGCTGGGCCAGCGGACTGGACGGCACCGCGAACAGCAACACCGAAGAGGCGCCCATCGGCGCGATCAGCCACGCGGCGTGGATATTGCTGCCCAAAACCAGATAGGTGCAGGCACCGGTCAGTACGATACCGAACAGGGCACCCGCGCTGGCGCGCATGCGCTCGTAACGGTCGACGTAACTTTGCGTGGGCCGGAAACGCGCCAGCCATTGCAGCACCGATTGATTCATGTTGCTCCTGATATAAATAAAACATGGCCTGCATTAGCAGGCCCGCAGGTGACGAGTTTAAATATGTTGCATATCAAATGCAATATTTTTGAAAAATGCGCATCGCTTCCCATGAGCGGACGAGACGGGTTAAAAACATTCATCTGTCCGCTTCGCATGTGCAAATAGAATGACGGCAGAAATCGAACATGAACAGTCGAACATGAACATAATAATTCGGAGCCTAGCATGACCATCATCACGAACATCGAAGACCTGCGCGTGCTGGCGCAACAACGCGTGCCGCGCATGTTTTACGATTATGCGGATGCCGGTTCGTGGACCGAATCGACGTATCGCGCCAACAGCACCGATTTCGCGCCGATGAAGTTCCGCCAGCGTGTGGCGGTCGACATGAACAACCGTACGCTGAAGACGACGATGATCGGGCACGACGTACGCATGCCGGTGGCACTGGCGCCGACCGGCTTCACGGGCATGCAGCATGCGGACGGCGAAATCCTCGCTGCGCGCGCAGCGGAAAAATTCGGCGTGCCGTTCACGCTGTCGACGATGAGCATCTGCTCGATCGAGGATGTGGCTGCGCGCACCAGCAAGCCGTTCTGGTTCCAGCTCTACATGATGAAGGACCGCAGCTTCATTGAACGCCTGATCGAGCGCGCGCAGGCGGCCAACTGCTCGGCGCTGGTTGTCACGCTTGATCTGCAGGTGCTGGGTCAGCGTCACAAGGACCTGAAGAACGGCCTGTCTGCTCCACCGAAGCTGACGCTGCCGAACATTCTCAACATGATGACCAAGCCGCGCTGGTGCATGGGCATGCTTGGCACGCCGCGCCGCGGCTTCGGCAACATCGTCGGCCATGCGAGCGATGTCGACGACATGTCGTCGCTGTCGTCGTGGTGTGCGCAGCAGTTCGATCCGTCGCTGTCCTGGAGCGACGTCGAATGGATCAAGCAACGCTGGGGCGGCAAGATCATCGTCAAGGGCATCATGGATCCGGAAGATGCGAAGCTGGCCGTCAACAGCGGCGCCGACGCGCTGATCGTTTCCAACCACGGCGGCCGTCAGCTCGATGGTGCGTTGTCTTCCATCGCGGCGCTGCCGCCTATCGTCGATGCGGTCGGGGACAAGATCGAGGTGCACATGGATGGCGGCATTCGCTCGGGCCAGGATGCGCTGAAGGCGATTGCGCTCGGCGCGAAAGCCGTGCACATCGGTCGCGCCTTCCTGTATGGCCTCGGCGCAATGGGCGAAGAGGGCGTGACGAAGACGCTGGAAATCATCGAACGCGAGATGGATATCACGATGGCCTTCTGCGGGTTGACCGATGTGAAGAAGGTCGATCGCGGCATCCTGGTTCCCGGTACGTATTGATCGTCTTCCATTTTTTCTGTCCAGACCGCCGTTCGGCGGTCTTTTCATTTCCGCGCTTCTTTCTGCTTTCTGTCCCGATTGAAGGCCTGCAACCGAGCGGCTTCAGTATTTCCCTCTCATTGACGCGGAGTTTTTCGCCCGTACTGGTTCGGCCCGATCCGGCAGGATTTGGGCGGCGCCAGCACGTTTTTTATTTGTATCGTAAAATTCCGATATAAATTTCTGACTTTTCCGAAATTAGATTCGATCT
>DATDLO010000308.1:0-9263 GCA_036519215.1 Oxalicibacterium sp. | reverse complement strand
GCACGCAGCGCGACCCAACAATCAAACTCGTTTTTGCCTGTTCGTGCCGCTAGTGGACATTACCTTTTCCCCGCATAGCATTCACGCAAAAACTGCTGGCGCTCTTTTTCATCCACCGCCTTTGCCTGCGTATCGCAGGATTTGACTTTGGCGTGCTCGGCTGATTCCATGCCGCTTGCGTGCGTTTTGCTTGTTTTACCGTGGGTGCATTCCTGCATTACGCCAGCTTGCTTGTCTGCTGTTTTGCTTCCTGCGATTTCGGCGCATTCGCGCTGCATCCGGTCTGTCCTTGCGTCTGCGGCATGCGCAGAAAACGAGGCGGCAGACAAGGCCAGCAGAACGACGGCGTATGTATTTCTCCGCCGCCGATTTTCAATTCGTAGCTGGAACATTCGCACTCCTTCAATCTTTTCCGGATGAACGCGCATCGTCCTCTGCCGTGCTTTCCTCTTTGCCGATCGGCTTGTTTGCCGGATCGCGCGGCACATAGACGCCTGTGCGCTGTTGATACGTAGCGCTTTCCGGTCCGGTGCCGGCACGTTCCGGCTGCTTGGTCGGTGCGCGATTCTTCTGCATCATGCGGTCGGTATTGGTCTCTTCGATTTTTCGTTCAGTCATTTTCGTTCTCCTCTCTGGAGCCGGCAGAATTCTTTTTCGGCTTTTGATCCAGGCCGATACGGTTGTCCTGCCCATCCGCACCCGGGCTGGCTGCCATTTCCTCCGGCGTCGGCACTTTGGGCGAACCCGGCGTGTTGGTGAGCACACCGCTACCCGGCATGTTTGGCTGCTCTCTCGGTTCGATGTTCTTTTCCCTGGTCGAAGCCTCTTGCGAGTGATCCGGCTTCTTATCCTGCGATTTGCTTTCCATACAGCCTCCGTGTCGATACATGGAACGATCCAGATCCCGACACTACGCGCGCGGAAGGCACAAGTCGGTGTGATAACAAACAAAGCGCCACTTCCGATGAGGCGCCCATATTGCTGGCAGGAACACCTTGCGCACGTGTTCATGTCGGTAGCTCGAAACTCTTACATCAGTTTGAGCAGTCTTCTTATATCCGGGATGTGGCGTCATGCCTAAAGTTGAGCTTGCCGAAATTACAGGCAGGCAAGCAGCACACCCACCCATATCTATTATTCGGAGACCACCATGACCAAATCCGTTTCGGCACCGAATGCCGTCGACCTCTTGATTCAAGATCACGAAAAAGTAAAAAAACTATTCAAGGAATACGAAAGACTGGCGAAGAAAGGCGACACTGAAGGAAAACAAGAAGTCGCCACCCATATCTGTGAAGAACTGACAGTGCATACGCAGATCGAGGAGGAAATTTTCTACCCGGCTGCCAAGGCCGCTCTCGACGAGAAGGAATTGGTCAACGAGGCTGCCATCGAGCATGCTTCTGCCAAGATTCTCATCGATCAAATCAAGAAAACCTCGCCCAAGGATGAAATGTACGACGCGCTGCTCAAGGTGCTCAGCGAGTATGTCGATCATCACGTGAAGGAAGAGGAAACCGAGATGTTCCCCAAGGCGAAGAAAGCCAAACTGGATATGAATGCGCTTGGTGCCCGCATGATGGAACGCAAGGAAGCGCTGCTTTCCGTAACGGCATAATCCCCATTACATGCACGATCGCACATCGTGTCGTTCAATAAAAAGGAGCCCGCAGGCTCCTTTTTTATCGATACAGCTTGCCGATTGAAAATCAGCTGTTTTTGTGGCTTTGCGAGCCAGCCTTGGCGTGCTGTTCACTCGACCCACCACGGGTACCGCCGCTGTTGCCTGACTGGTTGCTCGACTGGGTTCCCGATTGCGATTGATTCTTGTGGCTTTGGGCGCCGGCCTGTGCATGCTGCTCGCTGGTGCCGCCGCGCGTACCGCTGCTGTTATTGCCGGAAGCTTGCGCATTGTTGCCGCCGCCACCGTGGCTTGCCTGGCCGCCCTTGGAGGCGATATCACGCTGCTTGTCTTCGTCCATCGATGCAAAGCCGCGATTGTCGGTATTGTTGCCTTGATTGTTAGCCATTGGTTTCTCCTTTCGAATGATCGATAACCCGGATGGTTATCGCTACCTCGATGAGTAGGGCTCCATACTATGCAGCGCGCCAAATCGGCACTATCGGACTGCGCGACAAATCCGTGTAAGAAGATAAGGTTTCTTTCACTGCGGCCATATTGAGCTGCATTGTTCTTTCACTTCAGAACGGATGCTGCGTCGACGCTGCATGATTTCCCAACCGGTGGGGCAATGCCTTCCGTGCGTGAAATACCCTCGTCGCGACGCTCGCACACGAATACAGGCGTCTGCACGACAACCACAGCAAATTCGGCCAGGTCTATCGGCAGCGGCTGATTTGACTCTTGCTTCAATACGATATTTCGATAATAATTGAAATATCGTATTGAAGGATAAGCCATGAACACCCAAGCAACGATCGCAGCACTCTCCGCCCTGGCCCAGGAATCGCGACTGGCGGTGTTCCGCCTGCTGGTTCAGGTTGGTCCCGAGGGAATGGCCGCGACAAGGATCGGTGACGAACTGGATATACCTCCTTCGTCGATGTCCTTCCATTTGAAGGAACTGTCGCACGCCAACCTGGTGTCCGTGCGGCGGGAAGGACGGTCGCTGATTTATTCGGCCAACTTCTCGGCCATGAACGATTTGATCGGCTTTCTTACTGAGAACTGCTGCGGCGGCAATGTGTGCTCTCCGGTAGGCACATACTGCGAGCCGGACAAGGCGTCCTGATTTCATCCCCCGGTTCCCCCCTCTCCCCGCAAAGGATCAACATGACTGCAAATCAAACCGAAAAGACGTACAACGTGCTTTTCCTGTGCACCGGCAACTCGGCCCGCAGCATCATGGCAGAAGCGATGCTGAATACGATGGGTAAAGGCCACTTCATCGCTTACAGCGCCGGCAGTCATCCCGGCGGCATGGTCAACCCGTTCGCAATCGAGCAGATTCGCGAAACCGGCTATCCGATCGAGAACCTGCGGAGCAAAAGCTGGGACGAATACGCAGCGCCTGGGGCGCCGAAGATGGATTTCATCATCACCGTGTGCGACAACGCAGCAGGCGAAGTCTGCCCTGTATGGCCGGGCCAACCCGTCTCCGCGCATTGGGGATTTGAAGACCCGGCAGCGGCCACCGGCACCGACGAAGAAAAACGCGCCGTGTTCTCGAAGGTCGCCAAGCAAATCCATACCCGCGTGAATCTGCTGAACAGCCTGCCTGCTGCCATGCTGGAAAAAACTGCAATCAAGCACGAACTGGATGCCATTGCGGCATCCACGGCTGACGTCACTGCCTCTGACGCAACTGCCTAACGCATCGCCATGATTTTCCGCCCCGGCCAATTACTGGCCCGGGCGCGGCATTAACAACACCGAAAGCTTTTCGTGCTGACCGCATTCCTTGTTTTTCTTCTGACGCTTACCCTGGTCATCTGGCAGCCGAAAGGGCTAGGCATCGGCTGGAGCGCGACATTCGGCGCCGTTCTGGCCCTGGTATTTGGCGTCATCAGTTTCGCCGACATCCCGGTCGTATGGCATATCGTCTGGAACGCCACCGGCACCTTCATCGCCATCATTATCGTCAGCCTGATCCTCGACAAGGCAGGTTTCTTCGAATGGGCTGCACTGCACGTAGCCAGATGGGGAAACGGCCACGGACGCAAACTCTTCGTGCTGCTCATCCTGCTGGGCGCCGCGGTATCGGCATTGTTTGCCAACGATGGCGCTGCATTGATCCTGACACCCATTGTGATTGCCATGTTGCTGGCATTGCGCTTCTCGCCGCAAGCGACACTGGCTTTTGTCATGGCGGCCGGCTTCATCGCGGACACGGCCAGTCTTCCGCTGATCGTGTCCAATCTGGTCAACATCGTCTCTGCCGACTACTTCAAGATCGGTTTTGCGGAATACGCTTCTGTCATGGTTCCGGTGGACATCGTGTCGGTCGGCATGACATTGACGGTCCTGTTCTGGTATTTCCGCCGCGATATCCCGGCGACATACGATGTGCAGCAATTGAAGTGCCCCGACGAGGCAATACGAGACCGTGCAACGTTTGTTGCCGGCTGGTGGGTGCTTGGGTTACTACTGATCGGATTCTTCTGGCTGGAAGGGTTGGGAATTCCGATCAGTGCGGTTGCGGCTTTGGGCGCCGCAGTTCTCCTGGCTATCGCGGCGAAAGGTCATGTGATTGCGACCCGCGAAGTGTTGAAGAACGCTCCCTGGCAAGTGGTCTTTTTCTCGCTCGGCATGTATCTCGTCGTCTACGGCTTGCGCAATGCCGGGCTGACGGGCTACCTGACATCGCTGCTCAACAGCTTCGCCGATTACGGCATCTGGGGAGCATCGATCGGTACAGGATTTGTCACCGCCATCCTGTCTTCCATCATGAACAACATGCCGACGGTATTGATCGGCGCGCTGTCAATCGACGCGACGTCGGCGCAAGGCGTCGTCCGCGAAGCCATGGTGTATGCCAATGTGATCGGCAGCGATCTCGGACCGAAAATCACGCCGATAGGCAGTCTTGCCACGCTGCTGTGGCTGCATGTGCTGGAAGGAAAAGGCATCCGCATTTCATGGGGCTATTACTTCAAGGTTGGAACATTGCTCACGCTACCGGTACTTCTCGTCACGCTCTCTGCTCTGGCAATCAGGCTGCATTGGTAGAGCCGCTTATCCACAAGGATTCCAAATGAACGTCATCATCCATCACAATCCCGACTGCGGGACTTCGCGCAATACCCTGGCGTTGATACGCCATGTTGGCATTGAGCCGGAAATTATTGAATATCTGAAGAATCCGCCGTCCGTCGACGCTCTTGCAGGACTGATCGCAAATGCGGGCTTGACGGTGCGCGAGGCCATTCGGCAAAACGTGCCGCCGTATAAGGAACGCCGGCTGGAGAATCAGGCTTTATCGGATAACGATCTGTTGCACGCGATGGTCGCCGATCCCATTCTGATCAACCGCCCGTTTGTGGTCACGCCGCTGGGCACCAGGCTATGCCGGCCATCGGAAGCCGTGCTGGACATTCTTCCACCGCCTCCCAAAACGGCTTTCCACAAGGAAGACGGCAAGATGGTAATTAACGCGGAGGGACAACGTGTCGTCTAAGCTTGCCGATTTGCCGAACGTTTCAGTCGAACACTTCAACATGCCCGAGGCGGCCTGCTTGCAGCAAGCGGCTGCGGCGACACATCCTCCACGGTTTCTGCTTTTGTACGGCTCCGTTCGTGACCGCTCCTACAGCCGATTGCTGACTTTCGAAGCCGCACGCCTGCTGGAAGCGATGGGAGCAGAAGTAAAGATATTTGATCCGCGCGGACTGCCGCTTCCCGACAGCGAACCGGACAGTCATCCGAAGGTGCAGGAATTGCGCAGCCTTGCCGAATGGGCCGAGGGCATGGTGTGGTGCTCGCCGGAGCGTCATGGCGCCATGACGGGCATCATGAAAGCACAGATCGACTGGATTCCCTTGTCTATCGGCGCCGTTCGCCCGACGCAAGGCAAAACGCTTGCCGTCATGGAGGTATCGGGCGGTTCGCAGTCATTCAACGCCGTCAACCAGATGCGCATACTCGGTCGATGGATGCGCATGATCACCATTCCCAACCAGTCGTCTGTCGCCAAGGCATTCCTTGAGTTTGACGAAAGCGGTCGTATGAAACCGTCTTCCTACTATGACCGGGTGGTCGATGTCATGGAGGAGCTGTTCAAATTTACGCTACTGACGCGCGGCGTTGCTTCGTTTCTGGTCGATCGCTACAGCGAACGCAAGGAAAGCGCAGAGGAGTTGAGCAGGCGCGTCAACCAAAAGGAACTGTAATCATCAACTGGCGTGCATCGACGGTGTCACGTCGATGTCAGGCATTCGATGCCATACAGACTGCGGCATGCCGAAAGGTGTGCCGCAGTTTTTGCGTTGGCACTTCCGTCTTTCCTACATGAACTTCCGGTTTTTTCCTATTCGTTTTTGATGCATCAAATGCAACACTACGCATGCAGTCACGCTCGTTCACGATGCGTTATGACACCGGCATGCGACACGAATAACAGCAAGCGCACAAGCCACCGATGACGTAAAGCGGCCAGTATCCGCCGCGACAAATGAAAAACATCGGTAATCGCGAATGCGTACCGGCACCGGTGATCGCACATTGTTTGCAACATGACTTCAAATACATTTGACGGCCGTCGACTTGAGGTTGCCTATCGCGCTGACGAGTCGACGACTTCTTCCCGGAAGTACGCACGCTCGCTTCCGGCAACCTGATGAGGATTGACGCATGAATCCGCAAAACAGTGCCACGCACGCTTTTCTATCGAGCGGAGTCAGCGGTCTGGACGATGTCCTGCGCGGTGGCTTTACCCGCGACCGTCTATATCTGGTCGAAGGTTCGCCTGGCTCGGGCAAGACGACGCTGGCGTTGCAATTCCTGCTGGAAGGCGTACGCAAGGGCGAATCGTCGCTGTACATCACCCTGTCCGAAACGGCAGTGGAATTGCGTGCGGTGGCCGATGCGCATGGCTGGTCGCTGGACGGGATTCATGTCCATGAAGTGCTCCCTTCGGAAAACATCCTGGATCCGGCCGAGCAATACAGCATCTTTCATCCCAGCGATGTGGAGATGGGGCTGACGACGAAAGGCATACTTTCCATCGTCGAGCAGGTTCATCCCAAACGGGTCGTGCTCGATTCGCTTTCGGAACTGCAGTTGCTGGCCGCGAATCCGCTCATCTATCGCCGGCAGGTACTGGCATTCAAGCAGTTCTTTGCCTCGCGTTCCTGCACGGCGCTCTTCCTCGATGACCGTACCGCAGCCGAAGGCGATCTGCAGGTGCGCAGCATCACGCACGGCGTGATTTCGCTGGAGCGGATGGCGACCGATTACGGCGGCATACGGCGCCGGCTGGAAATCATCAAGTATCGCGGCGTGGCCTTTCGCGAAGGACTGCACGACTACAAGATTCAGCGGGGCGGCCTCGTTGTCTATCCGCGCCTGGTGGCGGCGGAAAGCCGCGAAATCCTCAACCGCAGACAATTCCCGAGCGGACTGGGCGAACTAGACAGCCTGCTCGGCGGCGGCATCGAGGAAGGCAGCAGCACGCTGATCGCCGGCCCTCCGGGTACCGGCAAATCGACGCTGGCAGCGCAGTTCGTCGCTTCCTGCCTGAAGCAGGATCAGAATGCAGCGATGTTCATCTTCGAGGAATCCGCGTCCAACCTGCTGCATCGCGCCGATGAACTGAATATCGACCTGCGGTCGTATCAGGCATCGGGCCAGCTGTCCTTGCGGCAAGTAGATCCTGCGCAGCTGACGCCGGGCGAATTCGTGCATGTAGTCTGCCAGACGGCAAATGAAGGCGCAAAGGTCATCGTGATCGACAGCCTGAACGGTTTCATGCAAGCCATGCCGAACGAGAAGATGCTTGCCAGCCACATGCACGAATTGCTGACGTATCTGGGGCAACGCGGCGTGATCACGATCCTGATCGGTGTGCAGCAAGGCATGCTCGGCAATAACATGAGCACCAATATCGATGCCAGCTATCTTTCCGACAATGTGATTCTGTTGCGCTACTTCGAGGCCAACGGCGAAGTGCAGCAGGCCATCTCGATTTTCAAGAAACGGGGCAGCGAACACGAAAGAACGATCCGGCAGCTTTCCATCACGCAGGCCGATGGCGTCAAGATCGGACCAGTCCTCCGGCACTTCCGCGGCATCCTGACCGGCGTGCCGCGCCTGGTGCAAAACAATGCGGGCAGCGATGGGCAATAAACATGGCTAAGCCGCTGGAAAAGCGCGTCCTGATCTACGCCCCTCATGGCAAGGATGCGGCACTCGCCTGCGCAGCGCTGGAACACGCCGGGCTTTCCTGTTTCATCTGCAACAGCCTCGAGACCTTGACGCAGGAAATACGTCAAGGTGTAGGCACTGTTCTCACTGTTGAGGAAGCCTTGCAGAAATCGGCGGCGACGGCATTAATCGCCGTTCTTGCGGAACAGCCGAACTGGTCCGATCTGCCGGTGCTGGTGCTGACCAAACCCGGCGGCGAATCCCCCTGGACACGCGATGCCTATGGCTGGCTTGGCAACCTCACCCTGCTGGAACGTCCGGTGCGTGCGCCCAGCCTCATCAGTGCGGCCCGTTCGGCATTGCGGGCACGCCAGCGACAGTACGAAATCCGCCAGGCAGATCAGAGCAAGGATGAATTCCTGGCGATGCTGGGTCATGAGCTGCGCAATCCGCTGGCACCGATCAGCGCCGCGGCGTCCTTGCTGGAACTGAAACCGGCGGATATCGAGCACGTCAAGAAATCCAGCAAGATCATTGCACGACAGGTCAGCCACATGACGAACCTGATCAACGATCTGCTCGACGTGGCACGCGTCACGCGCGGCATGATCACGCTGGACAAACAACCGCTGGATTTGCGCGACATCTTGTCCGAAGCGGTGGAACAGGTTCGCCCGTTCACCAACGCACGCGACCATCGGCTTTCATTGCACCTGCCGCCGCGGTCCGCGCCTGTGCTGGGCGATCGCAAACGGCTGGTGCAAGTGGTCGTCAATATCCTGAGCAACGCGTCGAAATACACACCGGAAGGTGGCGAAATCAGCGCACGGCTGCAGGTGCACGAAGACAATGTGGTTCTGGACATCAGCGATAACGGCATCGGCATGGCGCCGCAACTGATCCCGCATGTATTCGATCTTTTTTCACAGGCGGAACGTACTTCCGACCGTTCGCAAGGCGGTCTGGGGCTCGGCCTCGCGCTGGTAAAGAGCCTGGTCGAATCGCATGGCGGCAAGGTGCAGGCACGCAGCGAAGGCCCCAACCGCGGCAGCACGTTCACGCTGCAGTTGACGCGGCTGGTGAACGAACCGCCAGTCGCGCCTGACGACGATACCGACGTATCGCCGACCAACGGCCCTGCCCTGCGCATCATGATCGTCGACGACAATTGCGATGCCGCCAATACGCTGCAGATGTTCTTGAGCATGGTCGGGCATGACGTGTATGTCGAACACGGCGCGCAGGCGGCGATCGCACGCGCAGACGACATCGCACCGCAAGTGTGGCTGGTCGATATCGGCCTGCCCGATATGGATGGCCTGGAACTGGCCAGACTGCTGCGTACCATTCCCGCCGCCGCTTCATCGACGATGATCGCCATCACCGGTTACAGCCAGGAACAGGACAAGAAGAATTCCTTCGATGCGGGATTCGATCATCA
>DATDLO010000307.1:0-10285 GCA_036519215.1 Oxalicibacterium sp. | reverse complement strand
CATTGCCGCCAAGGACGATATCGGTACCGCGGCCGGCCATGTTGGTGGCAATCGTGATCGCCTTCGGACGGCCCGCCTGCGCGATGATTTCCGCTTCGCGCGCGTGCTGCTTCGCGTTCAACACGTTGTGCGGCAGTTTGGCCTTGGTCAGGATGCCCGACAGCAGTTCGGAGTTCTCGATCGACGTCGTGCCGACCAGCACCGGTTGGCCGCGCTCGTAGCAATCCTGAATATCCTTCAGCATTGCCTGGTATTTTTCCTCTGCGCTCTTGTAGACCTGATCCTGGCGATCCTTGCGTTGGCTCGGACGATTTGGCGGAATGACCACGGTTTCCAGCTTGTAGATTTCCTGGAATTCGTAGGCTTCGGTATCGGCCGTACCGGTCATGCCGGCCAGCTTGCCGTACATGCGGAAGTAGTTCTGGAACGTGATCGACGCCAGCGTCTGGTTCTCGTTCTGGATCTTCACGCGCTCCTTGGCCTCGACCGCCTGGTGCAAGCCGTCGGACCAGCGACGACCGCTCATCAGACGACCGGTGAATTCGTCGACGATAACGACTTCGTCGTTCTGCACGACGTAATGCTGATCCTTGTGATACAGCGTATGCGCACGCAACGCAGCGTACAGATGATGAATCAGCGAGATGTTGCCAGCGTCGTACAGCGATGCGCCTTCGGCCAGCAGGCCCATGCGTGTCAGGATTTCCTCGGCCTTCTCGTGGCCGGCTTCGGTCAGCAGCACCTGGTGCGACTTCTCATCCTTCGTATAGTCGCCTGGTACTTCGACTTTGCCCTTGCCGTCCGGCGTTTCCTCGCCGATCTGCAGCGTCAGCAGCGGCGGCACTTCGTTGATCTTGTGATAGAGATCGGTATGATTTTCCGCCTGGCCGGAGATGATCAGCGGCGTACGCGCTTCGTCGATCAGAATCGAATCGACTTCATCGACGATCGCGAAATTCAGGCTTCGCTGCACACGATCTGCAGCGTCGTAGACCATGTTGTCACGCAGGTAGTCGAAACCGAATTCGTTGTTGGTGCCGTAGGTGATATCGGAACCATAGGCAACCTGCTTGTCTTCGTGCGCCATCTGCGACAGGTTGACGCCGGTCGTCAGCCCCAGCCAGCCGTACAGCACACCCATCGATTCGGCATCGCGCTGCGCCAGATAATCGTTGACCGTCACCACATGCACGCCCTTGCCCGACAGCGCATTCAGGTAGGCCGGCAGCGTCGCCATCAGCGTCTTGCCTTCGCCGGTGCCCATCTCGGCGATCTTGCCGTAATGCAGTGTCATGCCACCGATCAGCTGCACGTCGAAGTGACGCATCTTCAGCACACGTTTACTGGCCTCGCGGCAGACGGCAAAAGCTTCCGGCAGTAATGCGTCCAGACTTTCGCCCTTCGCGCAACGCTCCTTGAACTCGGGCGTCTTGGCCTTCAGCTCGTCGTCCGACAGCTTTTCCAGCATGGGTTCGAGCGCGTTGATTTCGCGAACGGTCTTCTGATATTGCTTGATGAGACGCTGATTGCGGCTGCCGAAAATCTGGGTCAGTAATGACATGCTTGGATTCTAAAAATGACGCCTGAAAATATATCGGACGGAACGGCTGTCTCGAAGCGGCGAAGGGTCAAATTGCGGATTCTATCATGTGGTTTTCCGGCATATCGGGGCGACAACGACGGAAACAAGTGAGAGAAAGGAATAGAAAATGGAGAGGAAGCCCGAGGATGGCGCGGCGCGTACGAAGGACATGCGCCGCTTCGATCATCCGGTCAGCGGCGGCTTGCTGCCGCCAGTTTGTCTGCCTTGACCTGATCGGCGCCGGCAGCAAGGAATTTGCGCGGGTCCTGGGCCACGCCCTTGACCCGGACTTCGAAATGCAGGTGCGGGCCGGTCGAGCGTCCCGTCGTCCCGATGTCCGCCACATGCTGGCCGCGCCGCACGATATCGCCGACATGCACCAGGATCCGCGACGTATGTGCATAACGCGTGATCATGTCATTGCCATGATCGATTTCAAGCATGTTGCCGTATTGCGGATGGAATTCGGCGACGGTGACGACACCGCCAGCAGCCGCCACGATGGGTGTGCCGATCGGCGCAGCAAAGTCGATACCCTCGTGCATGGCGGCACGGCCGGTGAATGGATCGATGCGCACACCGAAGCTGGAAGCGTTATAGGCGACATTGACCGGCTGGCTGGTAGGCAGCAGCCTGGACTTGATCTTGTCGCTCATCAGCGTCGATTCGACGACGTTCATGTAATCGGTGCGCCGCTCCATGTCATGGCTCATCGAATCGAGCAAGGACTGGAATTCGGACATCGTCAGATCGTGGCTGCTGGTACCGTCCATGCTTGGCTCGATGCCGCCCCGCCCCGGCAGTTCACCGAAATTGAATTCGGTCGGCTTGACGCCCGCCAGCCCCTGCACGCGCTCACCCAAGGCATCCAGCCGCATCATCTGCGCTTGCATTTCACCCAGCTTGCGCGCCATCAGTGCAAGATTCTCTTTCAGAAATTTATCCTTGCCGGCTTCTTCACCGGAAGAAACGGAAGCCATCATGTCACGCACCTGCGTCGGCATGGAATTGGCATTGCGCAAGGCAAGATAGGAAAGCAGAGACGCGCCGAGGATCACCGCCAGCACGAAGCCGATCAGGCACAGCAATAGATGCCGGCGCGTCAGCGTGACGGATTTCGCGTGCGTAAAACGCGGGTGCAACAGGATGATCTGCATCGCAACTCCCTGATCCCTCGCTCATGGGTGGCGAGGTGTGATAAGGTTTCAGACGATGCGCCCATCCTCTTTCACCCCATTCAAACCAAGCGCCTCTTCGCCGAAACCGGCCAAGGGCGCCGCGGAATTCTTGCGTTCGCACGACAAGCTTGCCATGCTGTTGCCCGCCGTCACGCGCATGGCCTCCCTGCAGAGGGATTGCGCCACGGCGCTGCCTGCGATATTCACGCAATGCGCGGTGCTGCAGTATGAAGCGGACCAACTGGTCCTGTCCGTACCGAACGCCGCGCTGGCAGCGAGACTGAAGCAGCAATTGCCGAAATTACAAGACGAACTGCTACAGCGGGGCTGGCAGGTTAGCGCAATACGTCTCAAAGTGCAAGTTGGCAAAATCGTTTCAAAATCAACGACTTCCAGCAAGCCCGCCTTGTCGGTGCAAGCCGTGTCCGCCTTTGCCGAACTCGATGCCGCACTGGAGGATTCATCGCGTAATCGCGAATTGAAGGCGGCACTGGCTGCAATGGTCCGGCATCACCGCACTAATAAGTAAACAAGAAAAGCAGCAAAAAGAAAACGGGGCTATCTATCAGCCCCGTTTTCTTTTTTTGCGTCACCGCATCAGCTCAGCGCCCATTCCAGACCTGCCTGGCGCACATAATCCTTCGGCGCTGCTTCCACTTTTTCGAATTGCACGATCTCGTAGGCATCCGGCTGTTCGAGCAAGGCACGCACCAGCAGATTGTTCAGCATGTGACCCGATTTGTGCGCGTTGTAGCTGGCAATCAGCGGATGGCCGACCAGATACAGATCGCCGATCGCATCGAGAATCTTGTGGCGCACGAACTCGTTCTCGTAGCGCAGGCCGTCGGTATTGAGAATGCGGTATTCGTCCATGACGATCGCATTTTCCAGCGAACCGCCACGAATCAGGCCGAGGCCGCGCAATGTTTCCATGTCCTGCATGAAACCGAAGGTGCGCGCGCGCGCCACATCCTTTACATAGGATTCCAGACTGAAATCGATCTCGGCCGTCTGGCCGGTACCGTCGACGGCGGGATGGTTGAATTCGATGAAGAACTTGAGCTTGAAGCCTTCGTACGGCTCCAGTCGCGCCCAGATTTCACGGTCGCCGCTGCCGTGGCGCACTTCGACCGGCTTCTTGACGCGGATGAATTTCTTGGCGGCTTCCTGCTCCTGCAGGCCTGCCTGCTGCAACAAGAAAACGAAGGAAGAAGCGGAACCATCCATAATCGGCACTTCCTCCGCCGTCAGGTCGACATAAAGATTGTCTATACCCAGTCCGGCGCAGGCCGACATCAGGTGCTCGACGGTCGAGACCTTGGCTTCGCCCTGCTGCAGCGTGGACGCCATGCGCGTATCGCCAACATCGGTGGCGCGCGCAGGCAAGACGACGGGAGGATCGAGATCGATGCGCCGGAACACGATACCGGTATCGACCGGAGCCGGGCTCAGCGTCAGTTCGACCTTGGTGCCGGAATGCAGACCGACGCCGACGGACTTGACGCTTTGTTTGATGGTGCGTTGTTTGAGCATGATCGATTATAGCAATCGGCCGTGCATCTTGCGTGAATGCCACGTAAAAGCATGTAACAGATACAACACAGGGAAAATCATGTATTGCCGGCGCCAGCCAATGAAAAACGGCGCCGAAGCGCCGTTTTCGCGAATGCAGGCGAAATCAGATCTGCGCCAGCAGTTTTTCCGCGGTCGAGCTTTCCAGGTGGCCGCTGTCTTCCACGTTCAGTGCCTTGACGACACCGTTGTCGACCAGCATCGAATAGCGTTGCGAACGCACGCCCAGGCCGCCCTTGGTCAGATCGAATTCCAGGCCCAGTGCCTTGGTAAACAGACCGCTGCCGTCGGCGATGAAACGGACCTTGCCGTTGGCTTTCTGGTCGCGCGCCCATGCGCCCATCACGAACGGATCGTTGACCGAGATGCACCAGATTTCATCGACGCCCTTGGCCTTGAACTGATCGGCAGCCTGAATGTAGCCTGGCGCGTGCTGTTCGGAGCAGGTCGGCGTGAATGCGCCCGGCACTGCGAAGATTGCGATCTTCTTGCCCTTGGTCGCATCGGCCACCATGACCTTGTTCGGGCCGACGGAGCAGCCTTCGCTTGCCACGTCAATGTATTCCGCGAGCCGTGCGTCCGGCAACTGATCGCCAACTTTGATCGTCATCTTGAATTCCTCTATCTATTGAAATAATTAAACACAGCTAAACGACAGTCCATGCAAAACGCCGCGCACTTACGATGAAGTAAAGGCGCGGCGCGAAGACCGAAGCATGCCTCGTTCCACCCGTTTTATGCGGGCAGTTCGATCATTGTAATCAAACTGCCCGCTGCGGACGAACTTTGCCGGCAGGAATCAATCGGCCTGCTTGCGCAGGAAGGCCGGGATGTCGTAGGTTTCCATGCCGTTCTTTTCCAGTGCACGCACGGTGTCGGACGCCGACTCGCGACGCCAGACAGCCGGCGCTTTCAAACCTTCGAAGGCGGCAGCCGGCTGTGCAGCCCCCTGCATCATGCCGGTGTTGGCCATCATTGGTTCGTTGTGCGTACCGGTACGCAGCATCGGCGTTTGCACCAACTGCACACCCTTGCGCGCACGACCCAGGCCGGTCGCTACCACGGTCACGCGGATCTCGTCGCCCATCTCGTCGTCGTAGGCAATGCCTTGTGCGATCGAAGCATCCGGTGCAGCGAAGGCGCGAACGGTTGCCATGACTTCCTTGATTTCCTTGCCCTTCAGGCTGCGGCTGGCCGTGACGTTGACCAGCACGCCACGCGCGCCGGACAAGTCGATGCCGTCCAGCAACGGCGAAGCGACAGCCTGCTCGGCGGCGATACGCGCGCGATCGATGCCGCTGGCGGTTGCCGTACCCATCATCGCCTTGCCCTGCTCGCCCATGATGGTCTTAACGTCATTGAAGTCGACGTTGATATGGCCTGGCACATTGATGATTTCGGCGATACCGGCAACGGCATTGTTCAGCACGTCGTCGGCGTGTTGCAGCCACTCGATCATGCTGTCGTCTTCGTAGATCTCTTCCAGTTTTTCATTCAGGATGACGATCAGCGAATCGACGTGCTCGCCCAGTGCTTCCAGACCTTCCTCGGCGATGTCCATGCACTTCTTGCCTTCGTACGAGAACGGCTTGGAGACCACCGCCACTGTCAGCGCGCCCTGCTCTTTCGCCACTTGCGCGACGATAGGTGCAGCGCCGGTACCGGTGCCGCCGCCCATGCCGGCTGCGATGAAGACCATGTGTGCGCCACGCAGCGCATCTTCGATACGGGTGCGCGAATCCTGCGCCAGCTGGCGGCCGACGTCAGGCTTCATGCCGGCGCCGAGGCCGGTATCGCCGATCTGGATGATGTTGTGCGCCTTCGACTGCTCCAGCGCTTGCGCATCGGTGTTGGCGGCGATAAATTCCACGCCGGACACGCCCTTGTTGATCATGTGCTGCACGGCATTGCCGCCGGCACCGCCGACGCCAACCACCTTGATCACCGTACCTTGAGAGGCATTTTCGAGCATATCGATTTCCATGATAGTTCCTTCATAAAGAGCAGTTCCCAGTTGCTAGACATCACGCGGTGTCACGTCTAGCAACTGCCAACTGCGGGTTGAGACAAAAATTTATTAAACGTAAAAACCAAACGTCAAACTTAAAAATTACCGAGAAACCATTCCTTCATGCGACGCAGAAGCGCCGTCGCCGATCCATCCTGACGCGTGACGATATGTCCACGCAGATACTGCTTCTTCGCTTCCAACAACAAACCCAGTACCGTTGCATAACGCGGGCTGCGCACTACATCGGCCAGCTGCCCGGTGTATTCCGGCGTGCCCAGGCGGGCCGGCTTCAGGAAAATGTCTTCCGCCAGTTCCACCATGCCCGGCATCAGCGCGGTGCCGCCGGTCAGCACGATGCCGGACGACAGCACTTCCTCGTAGCCCGATTCGCGCACCACCTGATGCACCAGCGAGAACAATTCCTCGATGCGCGGCTCAATCACCGCCGCCAACGCCTGGCGCGACAGCGCGCGCGAACCGCGATCGCCAAGTCCCGGTACTTCCAGCGTCTCGCCCGGATCGGCCAGCACCTGCTTGGCCATGCCGTAACGCAGCTTGATTTCCTCCGCTTCCGCCGTCGGCGTGCGCACCGCCATCGCGATGTCGTTCGTGATCTGGTCGCCGGCAATCGGGATCACTGCCGTATGCCGGATCGCGCCTTCGGTGAAGATCGCCACATCGGTCGTGCCGCCACCGATGTCGATCAACACGACGCCGAGTTCCTTCTCATCCGGCGTCAGCACCGCATCGGCCGAAGCCATCGGTTGCAGGATCAGATCCGATACTTCGAGTCCGCAACGACGAATGCACTTGACGATGTTCTGCACAGCAGAAACCGCACCGGTGACGATGTGCACCTTGACCTCGAGTCGGATGCCGCTCATGCCGATTGGTTCACGCACATCTTCCTGGTTGTCGACGATGAATTCCTGCGGCACCGTATGCAGCAATTGCTGGTCGGTCGGAATGTTGACCGCCTTCGCTGTCTCGATCACGCGCGCCACGTCGGTCGCCGTGACTTCCTTTTCCTTGATCGCCACCATGCCGCTCGAATTGAAGCTGCGGATGTGGCTGCCGGCGATCCCCGTGTAGACGTTGCGGATCTTGCAGTCGGCCATCAGCTCGGCTTCTTCCAGCGCGCGCTGGATCGATTCCACGGTGGCCTCGATGTTGACCACGACTCCCTTTTTCAATCCCTTGGATTCGTGCTGGCCCAGGCCGATCACTTCGTGGCGGCCGTTCGGCAAAACTTCCGCCACCACCGCCACCACTTTCGAGGTGCCGATGTCGAGGCCGACGATCAGGTTTTTTGCGTCTTTAGTCATGTTGTCCCGCTTGTTTTCGCTTACTTCTTCCTACTGTCCAATCCTGCGGTCAGCCCTTGTGCTTTCAGTGCCAGCCCGTTCGGATAACGCATGTCGATGTTCTCGATCCGGTTCTGCAAACGCTCGACCAGCTGCGGATAGATTCCCACCAGCCGATCGACGCGTTCCTTCAACGTTGTACTGCTCTTTTCCCTGCCCAGCTCCACGGTGATGCCGTTGTTCAGTTTCATCGACCACGCATAACGGTCCGACAGATCCAGCGATTCCACCGACAGTCCCAACGGTGCAAACCAGTTGTTCAAATCGGCCAGCCGCGCCACCACTTCCTTCTCGCTGCCGACCGGCCCGTTGAACGCCAGCAGGCGCGCATCCTCTTCGGCTTCCGCCAGATTGACGACGAACACGTCACCCTTGGTCGATAGCAGCTTGCCGTCGTCGCCCCAGGTACCCAGCGGCAGATGCTCTTCCAGCGTCACCGTCAACTGATTCGGCCATTCGCGGCGCACCGTCGCCTTGCGTACCCATGGCACCGATTCGAATGCCTGCCGCACCGTATCCAGATTCGCGGTGAAGAAATTGCCGCGGATATGCGTCAGCGCCGCGCTGCGCACCGTCAACGGATTGATGTGCCGTAACGACTGCTGCGTACCTTCGATGCGAATCACCTTCAACGTGAAATACGGCAGCTGCGCCACCCACCACAGGAAAGCGGCAACCAGCGCGAGCGCAACCAGCCCGAACAGGGCATTGGCGGTTGCATTCAGCATCTTGATGTCTTGCCACATGATGGTTTCCCGTTGCTTCCTATTCCGATTACTTCGTTGCTGCCGGCTTCAACTCGAGCTTTGCTGCACGCAGGATTTCCACGCACAGATCCTCGTAGGCCGTACCGGCCGCCTTGGCCGACATCGGCACCAGCGAATGGCCGGTCATACCGGGCGACGTGTTGATTTCCAGCATGAACGGTTCGTTGTCCGATTCACGCACCATGAAATCCACGCGCGACCAGCTGGTGCAACCGATGGCCCTGAACGCCTCGACCGCCATTGCCTGAACGCGCTTCGCCAATGCTTCGTCCAGCGGTGCCGGGCAAAGGTACTGCGTGTCGTCGCTGAAATACTTGTGTTCGTAGTCGTAGTTGCCCTGCGGCGCACGGATCTCGACGATCGGCAATGCGCGCGCAGTGCGGCCGCTGCCCAGCACCGGCACCGTCAGTTCGCGTCCCTTGACGAACTGCTCGGCCAGCACCACGTCGTCGTACTTTGCGCACAGGTCGAAACCGGCTTGCAGGTCCGCTTCGCTTTCGACGCGTGCGATGCCGATCGTCGAACCTTCATGCGGCGCCTTCAGCATCAACGGCAGGCCGAGTTCGGCAGCCACTTCCTTCAATCGTTGCGACGATGTCGCCTTCGCATCCAGTGCGACGAACTTCGGCGTCGGCACACCCTGGCTCATGCAGACGCGTTTGGTCATCACCTTGTCCATCGCAATCGCCGAAGCCATCACGCCCGGGCCGGTATACGGAATACCGAGTTGCTCCAGCGCACCTTGCAGCGTGCCGTCCTCGCCGTAGCTGCCGTGCAGCGCGATGAAGACGCGATCGAATTTTTCCGTTACCAGTTCGGCCAGGCTGCGCTCGGCCGGATCGAAGGGATGCGCATCGATGCCCTTGCTGCGTAGCGCTTCCAGCACGCCCTTGCCCGACATCAGCGATATCTCGCGTTCGGCGGAACGTCCGCCGAACAGCACGCCAACCTTGCCGAATTCGTTTTTCAATCCTGTACTCATCTCATTGCACCCGCATCAACTTGGCCGGGACGCCGCTGATCGAGCCGGCACCCATCGTGATCAGGACGTCGCCGTCCCGAATGACATGCATGATCGTCGCCGGCATGTCGGCGATGTTCTCGACGAAAACCGGATCGACCTTGCCGGCCACGCGCAGTGCATGCGCCAGCGTGCGGCCGTCGGCAGCGACGATCGGCTGTTCACCGGCTGCATATACTTCCGCCAGCATCAGCATGTCGGTGGTCGACAACACCTTGACGAAATCCTCAAACAGATCGCGCGTGCGCGTGTAGCGGTGCGGCTGGAACGCCAGCACCAGCCGGCGGCCCGGATAGGCACCGCGTGCCGCCGCGATCGTCGCTGCCGTTTCCACCGGGTGATGGCCGTAGTCGTCGACCAGTGCAAACGTGCCGGCGGCCTTGCCGTTGACATCGCGAATGGAAATTTCTCCATAACGCGTGAAGCGACGTCCTACGCCGTTGAATTCCGTCAGTGCCTTCTGCGTCGCGCAATCGTCGACGCCGAGTTCGCGTGCGATCGCAATCGCAGCGCACGCGTTCTGCACGTTGTGCATGCCCGGCTGGTTCAGGCTGACCTGCATCGGCGCATAACCATCCTGAATGACCGTGAACTGCATCTGGCCGTCGACCGCGCGCGCATCGACCGCACGCACTTCGGCCTCTTCGTGGAAACCGTAGGTCGTCACCAGCTTGGCCACGCGTGGCATGATTTCGCGCACGGTCGGATCGTCGATGCACAACACGGCGACGCCATAGAACGGCAGGCGCTGCGTGAAATCGACGAAAGCCTGCTTCAGCTTTTCGATGTC
>DATDLO010000306.1:0-4128 GCA_036519215.1 Oxalicibacterium sp. | reverse complement strand
CTGACAGGTATGTTCTTGCGAACTTACCTATATTTCTTTGTGAGCATTTAATGTTTTGAGCTTGCAGCTTGCGCTGCCGCACTTCCATCAAACGCCCACACTTATCGGCTGTTAATTTTTAAAGAACCTGTCCTGCTTCGCTCTTCTTTCAGCGACGCTGCGAATCGTTTTGTTCGTCAGCAGCAGAGAAACGAGATTATGCGGCGTTTTTTTGATCTCGTCAACTACTTTGTTCAAACTTCTCAACAAAATCCGCTCAACGAGTACTGCTAAAAACTACCTCAACAACCCCACCAAAAAGCCAGCTCAACCAGCGCTACGCACCTCGGTCAACACCTTCCTTTTAGCCCCGTCTCGCAACGGGAGGCGAACTATATCAAATCCCTTTGAAGGCTGGCAAGCGCTTTTCTAAAAAAGCTTTCATTCCTTCTTTCTGATCCTCGGTTGCGAAAGTGCTATGAAAGAGCCGTCGCTCGAATTGCATGCCTTCCGACAGTGTTGTTTCATAGGCGCGATTGACTGCCTCCTTTGCCATCATCACCATCGGCAGCGACATCGCCGCAATGGCTTGCGCCGCCGCCAGCGCCTCTTCCTTTAGCTTGCCCGCCGGGACGATACGCGAAACAAGACCGGCACGTTCTGCCTCTTGCGCATCCATCATGCGCGCCGTCAGGCACATATCCATCGCCTTGGATTTGGAAATGGCTCGCGGCAAACGCTGCGTGCCGCCGGCGCCCGGGATGATGCCAAGCTTGATTTCCGGCTGTCCGAACTTCGCCGTATCAGCGGCAATGATGAAGTCGCACATCATCGCCAGTTCACAACCGCCGCCCAACGCATATCCGACAACGGCAGCAATCACCGGTTTGCGCACGCTGCGAATCTGCTCCCAATTCCGGCCGATGAAATTGCTCTTGTAGGCATCCATATAAGAGTAGTCGGCCATCGCTGCGATATCCGCACCGGCAGCAAACGCCTTGTCGCTGCCGGTGACGATCATGCAATGAATACCATCGTCGGCATCGAAAGCCAGCAATGCGGCGCCCAATTCATCCATCAGCCGGTCGTTCAGTGCATTCAATACTTCCGGCCGGTTGAGCGTCACCAGTCCGACCTTGCCGTGTATTTCCACGAGGATGTTTTCGTATTGCATGATCGCTCTCCGGTTATTCGTGCCTGTTGCTTCCGCTTATTTCGCCGATCCGACGGCCACATTCCTGGGCAACAGTACCCACATCATGCCGCGCTGCTTCATGCGCCCGGCCAGCTCGCCAGCCTGCGCGCCGAAGCCCCAGAAATAGTCAGCCCGCACCGCATTCTTGATTGCACCGCCCGTATCCTGCGCCATGACCAGCCGCTGCAGCAGCACCTTGCTGTTCGGCTGCGTCGTCGCCAGGAAGACCGGCACACCCAGCGGAATGAACTGCGGATCGACGGCAATCGAGCGCTGCGGCGTCAACGGCACGCCCAGCGCACCTTTCGGCCCTACCGCTGGATCCGTCACCTTCTCTTCGCGGAAAAAGACATAGCTGGGATTCGCATTCAACAATTCCTGCTGCCGCTCAGGATTGGCCAGCACCCAGGCCCGGATATTCTGCATCGAGGCCTGATCCAGCGTCAGTTCGCCCTTGTCTACCAGATAGCGGCCAATGGATTTGTACGGCCATCCATTCTGATTCTCGTAGGCGAGACGCACGATTTCATTGCTGCCGGCCAGTTGCACTCGCCCCGATCCCTGCACCTGCAGGAAGAACGCCTCGATCGGATCATCCACCCAAAGAATTTCCTTGCCGACCAACTCTCCCGATTGCATCAGCTCGGCACGCGACGGGTAAGCCACCACTTTCTTGCCGACCAGCCTGCCGCGCAGGCGCAACCCCTTCAGTTCCGGATAGACGTTTGCAAGGTCGATCGCCAACAAATCGGTCGGCGCACGGTACAACGGCGTCTGGTACAAGCCGCCACGCTTGCGCGCCCCACGCAGCAACGGTTCGTAATAACCAGTTACGAGTCCGTTTTGCGAACCATCGGCATTGGCAACCTGGTAGGGCGTGAAATTCGTCTCGAAGAAAACGCGAACCGCCTCGGCATCGCTGCCATTCACATTCCGCGCGGCTGCACAGACTTCCCTCCAGTCAGGACGCCGAATCAACACCGAGCAGGACGCCGTGAAGGCCGGCCACGCCTCGTTCTGCCGATCGACGCCCCAGCCCGGCAAGGCGGCAAAGCTCGACGGCTGCAAGGTCGCGCCGACTTCCGTTCTCGGCAATGCCGGTTGCGGCTGCTCGACCGGCTGCGCAGTCTCGCCTAGCGCTTTCGATGATTCCGGCGGCACGGTCGAACAGGAAACCAGCCCGAGAAGTAACGATATGAGTACACTACGGCGGACAAGGGACATCGGGAGACGGAGCATGTGGCTGTTATTCGTTGAAGCAGGCATAGCGGTATTTTTGCTGGTTTTCATCGTGTGGTGGACGATGTTCGCCGGCAGGAAACCGGTCCGCCCACTCGATGAGACAAAGGAAAATCCGCCCGCACACGATGCGGACGGGAAGCAGGATTAATGCAAGGTTCGCGGCAAGGACAATACGAATTCCGGAATCGGCACCTCGAAACGCGTACCGTCCTCTGCCACACAGAAATATTCACCCTTCATCGACCCCTGCGGCGTTTCCAGCGCGGCGCCGCTGGTGTATTCGAACTGTTCGCCAGGTTGCAGCAGCGGCTGATTGCCAACGACACCCAGCCCGCTCACTTCTTCTATGCGGTTGTTGGTATCAGTAATGATCCAGTGGCGCGAAATCAGTTGCGCCGGCACCGTGCCGGTATTCTTTATCGACACCGCGTAGGCAAATACATAATGGGCGCGGTCCGGATCGGACTGCTCTTCCAGATACTGCGTTCGAACGGAGACGGCAAATTCATAAGCTGGCATGCGATTCCTTCAATGCGGGCGGCCGGACAATCGACGGCCTCGATTCCAATGGCGGCTCATTGCACACGAAATTCGTGCATCGCGCAAGAAAAGCAGCCTCCAAGGTAAAATGACGGCCTTGCTTCCCAGCCTTACCTGCGGCTTTATTTTCAGCCTTATTTTCAAGCCTTATCGAAGGCCTTCATCATGCCGACCTATCGCATCGCTCCCAGCATTCTTTCCGCCGATTTCGCCCGTCTGGGTGAGGAAGTCCGCAATGTTGTCGCCGCCGGCGCCGACATCATCCACTTCGACGTGATGGACAACCATTATGTTCCCAACCTGACGGTCGGCCCGCTGGTCTGCGAAGCGATCCGGCCGCATGTGCAGGTACCGATCGACGTTCATCTGATGGTCAAGCCGGTCGATCGCATCATTCCGGACTTCGCCAAAGCGGGTGCCAACATCATCACTTTCCATCCGGAAGCGTCCGAACACATCGACCGCTCGCTGCAGCTGATCCGCGACAATGGCTGCAAGGCCGGCTTGGTCTTCAATCCGGCCACGCCGCTGCATTATCTGGAACACGTGATGGACAAGCTCGACATCGTCCTGCTGATGTCGGTGAATCCCGGCTTCGGTGGCCAGTCCTTCATTCCGCACACACTGAAGAAGATCGAGGCCGTGCGCAAACTGATCGACGAATCGGGGCGCGACATCCTGCTGGAAGTCGACGGCGGCATCAAGGTCGACAATATTGCCGCTGCGGCAAAGGCCGGCGCCGATACCTTCGTGGCCGGCTCCGCCATTTTCGGCAAGCCGGATTACAAAGCCGTCATCGATGCCATGCGCGGCGAACTGGCAAAAGCCTGATGACGGAAAACACCGCAGTGCAGCCGTTGCATGGCATTCGTGGCGTCATCGTCGATCTCGACGGCACCATGCTGGATACCGCGCAGGACCTGCATGAAACCGTCAACCGCGTACGCCGCGATCTGCATCTGGCGCCACTCGACCGGCAAACGGTAGTTTCCTTCGTCGGCAAGGGCGCCGAAAATCTGGTGCGCAGCGCATTGCGCGTGAATTTTTCGCCGGAACAGCTCGAACAGCATTTCGCCGATGCTATGCAAGCATTCAACCGGCACTACCACGACACCAACGGCGACTACGCGACCGCCTACCCGGAAGTACACGAAGGCCTGCAGGCCATGCGT